>NZ_QHHV01000579.1:0-784 GCF_003947245.1 Actinoplanes sp. ATCC 53533
TCGAGCGCCACCGACTCCAGGTACCTCACCTCGACGACGTACGTGTCCAGCGGCGAGGTCGACAAGGAGACCGGTCCGGACTTCAGCAACACCAACACCGACTACACCGTGGGCGCTGAGCCGTCGTTCAACCCGGCCGGCGAGTCCATGCCGCCCGGGCTGCCGTCCGCGGTGACCGACACCGAAAACCGGGTCACCCGGTTCAAGTACAACTCGTCCGGCGACCTGACCTCGACGACCACGCCGTCCGGTCTGGTCACCGAATCGACGTACGACGTGCTCGGCCGCAAGATCCAGGACAAGGAGAAGTCCGACTCGTACCCGGACGGCGTGGTCACCACGTACACGTACGACGACATGGGCCGGCTGCTGACCACCACCGGCCCGGTGACCACCAACGCGGTGGACGGCAGCAAGCACCAGGCCGTCACCGCGAACACCTATGACGTGGACGGCAACGTCGTCAAGACGGTGGTCAAGGACGCGCTGGACGCCGGCGAGCCCGAGCGGGTCACCACCATCGAGTACGACGAGTTCAACCGCCAGGTCCGCACGGTCAACCCGGTCGGTGACGAGCAGACCGAGGGCTACGACCAGTTCGGCAACCGGACGTCCGTGGTGGACGGCAACGGCAACCACTACGAGTACGCCTTCACCGCCCGCAACGACCTCGCCGAGGTGCGCCTCTACGACTGGCGCGGCGACCCGGACGGCGGCAGGCCGCAGGACGAGAAGCTCGGCTACGTCGTGCTGACCTCATACGCCTACGACTACGGCGGCCGGA
>NZ_QHHV01000580.1:0-866 GCF_003947245.1 Actinoplanes sp. ATCC 53533
GTATCGATCGCCTTGACGAAAGTGAGCAGGCCCGAGACACACTCGACGACGTACGCCGGCAACCAGGCATTGCCCAACTCAAGCGGTTGTACGGAGGTCAGCGCACCCGGCAGATTGAAATCCTCCCGGTCCGCACGGCGGGACAGCTCAGCGACAGCATCGATCTGGAACAGCCCGGAACCCGCGACGGCCTGGAACCGTGTACGACCGTCGAGGGTCAGCGCCGGCTCTTCCAGCCATACGGCGCCGGCGTAGTGAGACTTCGGCAGTGGCGACCCGGTGAAGCCGTCGAAATAGAGGATCTGATGGTCCTCCTTGAGGACGTACCGGTGCCCGTCGGCAACCGAACGCAGCCCGATGTCGGTGAGCCCGAGGATGCTCCCGTCACGCCGCAGGTGGCCGATGGTGTCCAGAAAGCGCAGCGCTCGCTCGACCAGGGCCGGCTCGACGGCGAAGAAGGCAGCGAGGCTGGACGTGTCGCGCAATCCGGCGGTCGCGATTGCCCGCGACAGGTACTGGTCGAACAGTTCGTACGGCTGCGCCTCCCGAATGACTGCCTTAACCTGTACGGCCCACATCGGCAACAGCAGCGGGAAAATCCGCAACGGTTGGATGTCGGGCATGGCGGCAACGCGCTCAAGAATCCGCCGGACAGGTACGTGCGCCGGGTCGCTCACACCGGCAGCCGTTCCCGCAACTGTCGAGCCGCGACAACGTCACCGTGCTGAGCGGCGTACCGGAAGAGCTCGCCTGCGAGACGCCGGAAGCCTTCGTCGGCAGCGTTGGTGAGCGTCTTGCTGTCGCCGACGAGAATCAGCTGATCACGGGCCCTGGTAATGGCGACGTTGAGGCGACGCAGCTCGCTG
>NZ_QHHV01000581.1:0-789 GCF_003947245.1 Actinoplanes sp. ATCC 53533
AACAGGCACTCGCAGGATTGATCGAGACGGGCGACGTCGACGCGCTCGCACCGTTCCTGAGCGATGACTTCGTCCACCACCGACCGGGTTCCACCACATCGACCAAGGCGGAATGGCTCGCCGCCGTCCGCGCCGCGCTGGTACAGCTGGCCGGCATGCAGATCGAGATCCATCAGGTCCTGGCCGACGGCGATCGCGTCGTGATGTACTCGCGACGCTGGCTTCCCGACGCAGGACCAGAGATCGCCGTCGTCGACATCTGGCGGATCGACGGCGGGCTCATCGCCGAGGCGTGGGAGATCATCGAACCGGTGGCCCAGGTGGCCGCCAACCTGGTGTGGTGGGAACCCGCTCAGCACTGACCATGCGCAAGCCACCTGGGATGCGGACCTGGCTGAACGCCAGGCCAGGTCCGCAATCCCGCCGTGGATCACCAAGGATTACCTGCATATCAAGCATGACCGGATGCTCCGGCGCTGGACCACCGTCACGGACAGCGACCATCCAGCCAACAGGTGTGTTGACTGCAGCTGGATGAGTAGGGCGACAAGCGCTGTCCATGGGATGCGGGCGGTATGAGGGTGAAGCAATGATCGACAACGGTGCCTGTTGGAGTCCGTGATCGACCATGCGTCGCAGCCCGATGACGTCGACTATGACGACATCGCGCCGACCGTCGCGGCGTTGACCAGTTCGGGTGACGTCAGCTTGGTGCCGCGGCCGCGCGAGGCCCTCGACCGGTTCCTCGACGAGGAGAACTTCTCCGGCCATGACCGGATCGCGGGCATA
>NZ_QHHV01000582.1:0-930 GCF_003947245.1 Actinoplanes sp. ATCC 53533
GCTGGACCCTGACCTGGTCCTACAGCGCCGGCCAGACCGTCACGCAGGCCTGGAACACGACGCTGACCCAGAGCGGTGCCGCGGTCACCGCCAAGAATGTCAGCTACAACGGCGCCGTCGCCACCAACGGCACCGTGGCGTTCGGCTTCAACGGGTCGTGGACCGGCAGCAACCCCGCTCCCACCAGCTTCGCGGTGAACGGCGTGACCTGCACCGGCAACACGGCGCCGACCACCCCACCCACCGTCTCGCCCACCACGACCCCGACCACCGCACCCGCGGCGCCGGACATCACGGTGAACAGCGCCACCAGATACCAGACGATCGACGGGTTCGGCGCCGCGGTATCGATCTGGGGCAGCGCCTGGTCGACAGCCGAGACCCAGACGCTGGTCGGGCTGGGCGCCAACCAGTTCGGGCTCTCGATCGTGCGCACCGGCATCTCACCGGTCTCCGGTGAGTGGCCGACCCAGGTGAACGCCCTCAAGACGGCGAAGTCGTACGGGTCGGGTGTGAAGATCCTCGCGTCGCCGTGGACGGCGCCGGCGGAGTGGAAGACCAACAACAGCCGGATCAACGGCGGCAAGCTGAAGACCGACTACTACGACGACTACGCCAACCACCTGAACAGCTACGTCCAGTACATGCGCGACCAGGGTGTGCCGATCGACGTCACCTCGGTGCAGAACGAGCCGGACTGGCACCCGGCCTACGACTCGATGGACTGGAGCGGCACCGAGCTGCGGAACTTCGTCCGCGACCAGGGCGCGAAGGTGACCAACACCAAGCTGATGGTCGCCGAGGCGGTGAACCTGAACTACGGCTACACCGATCCGACCCTGAACGACACGACCGCCCGCACCAACACCGGCTACATCGGCGGCCACCTCTACGGCACCGAAGCGCGGGCCGGCTGGCGCCGTACGCCCT
>NZ_QHHV01000583.1:0-801 GCF_003947245.1 Actinoplanes sp. ATCC 53533
CCAGGACCGGCCGTGAACAAGGAGGCAACGCGATGGGCYCGTCCGCGTCGCCATCGTCGGTGTCGGTAACTGCGCCTCGTCCCTGGTACAGGGCGTGGAGTACTACCGCGAGGCCGACCCCAACGACCGCGTCCCGGGTCTCATGCACGTGACCTTCGGCGATTACCACGTATCCGACGTGAAGTTCGTCGCGGCGTTCGACGTGGACGCCAAGAAGGTCGGCATGGACCTGGCCGAGGCGATCGTCGCCAGCGAGAACAACACGATCACGCTGACCGACGTCGCACCCACCGGCGTGACCGTCCAGCGTGGACCCACCTTCGACGGTCTGGGCACGTACTACCGCGAAATGGTCGAGGAGTCGTCCGCCGAGCCGGTCGACATCGTGCGCGCCCTGCGCGACGCCGAGGTCGACGTCGTCGTGTCCTACCTGCCGGTGGGCTCCGAGGAGGCCGACAAGTTCTACGCGCAGGCCGCGATCGACGCCGGTTGCGCGTTCGTCAACGCGCTGCCCGTCTTCATCGCCTCGGACCCGGCGTGGGCGCAGAAGTTCACCGACGCCGGCCTGCCGATCGTCGGTGACGACATCAAGAGCCAGGTCGGTGCGACGATCGTGCACCGCGCGCTGGCCAAGCTGTTCGAGGACCGCGGTGTCGAGCTGCTGCGCACCTACCAGCTCAACTTCGGCGGCAACATGGACTTCATGAACATGCTGGAGCGCAAGCGCCTGGTGTCGAAGAAGATCTCCAAGACCCAGTCGGTGACCTCCCAGATCCCGCACGAGATGGTCAAGAGCGACGT
>NZ_QHHV01000584.1:0-815 GCF_003947245.1 Actinoplanes sp. ATCC 53533
CGGTCTTGTCGAGCACGCCGCCCTCTTCCATCTCCAGGATGAGGTCGTTGCCCTCGCGGGTGCGCTCGCCCACGCCGGCGAACACCGAGGTGCCGCCGAAGTTACGCGCCACCCGGATGATCATCTCCTGGATGAGCACCGTCTTGCCCACGCCCGCGCCGCCGAACAGGCCGATCTTCCCACCGCGCACGTACGGCGCGAGCAGGTCGAGCACCTTGATGCCGGTCTCCAGCATCTCGGTCTTCGGCTCGAGGTCGGCGAACGCCGGGGGCTTGCGGTGGATGCCCCAGCGCTCGGTGATGTTCAGCGTCGACGGGTCGACGTTGAGCACCTCGCCGAGGGCGTTGAAGACGTGGCCCTTGGTCACGTCGCCGACCGGCACCGTGATCGACTCGCCGGTGTCGGTGACCGCGGCACCGCGGACCAGGCCGTCGGTGGGCTGCATCGAGATCGCGCGGACGACGTTGTCGCCCAGGTGCTGCGCCACCTCGAGGGTCAGCGTCTTGGTGCCCCCGGAGAGGGTCACGTCGACGTGCAGCGCGTTGTAGATATTGGGCATCGCGTCGCGGGGGAACTCGGCGTCGACGACCGGGCCGATGACCCGGACTACGCGGCCGACACCGGCCTGCGTCTTGGTGGGCTCAGCTACAGCAGTCATCATCCATCACTTCCCGCCGCGGCCAGCGCGTTGGCGCCGCCGACGATCTCACTGATTTCCTGGGTGATCGCAGCCTGCCGCGCGGAGTTCATCTCGCGCGTGTACCGCTTGAGCAGGTCGTCCGCGTTGTCCGACGCGCTCTTCATCGCCCGGCGCC
>NZ_QHHV01000585.1:0-752 GCF_003947245.1 Actinoplanes sp. ATCC 53533
GTGCATCAGCTGATCCAGCTGAACGCTCGTGGTGGTGTGCCCGTCAGCGTCGACGACGGCAAGCCATGGATCCGGCTGTACGCGCAGCGAGCATGCACCGGAGTCCGAGCTACGAAGCGCGGCGACGCGTTCTCCATCGAGTTCGTCGAGCCGATGACCTTGACCAATCACAGTCGACTCGCACGCAGCCGGTTGCGGGTGGCGGCGCCCGGCTGGGTTTACTTCCCAGAGCTGCGCCAAGTGCAGCCCGGTTACGCCGCACCGGATGGTGAAGTCCGTGCCGCCTGGCGGCGACTGCAAACGCCGCGGGACAAGTCGGCGGTCCCAACCCGATACGACGCCTTCTGCGATGCCTTGGATCTGGTCATCGAGGCAGGTCGCCAGATCGAGGCGGAGCGGGATCCCGGCGAGCGGATTCTGCCGTACTACGAGGTGCTGACCGCAGCCCAGCCCCGGCGATCGGCGGCCGGCGTCTATCTCTTTCGCCTGTCCCGGCCGGGCACGGTGCAGCAGGGCGGCATGGTTCATCTGCGCAACGAACCAGACTTGCGCGGCCGAGTGACGGCGACCGACGGTGAGCTGCTGACGATTGCGTTCGATGTCGCAGTCGACCGTCGCCGTATTCCCGAGCAAGGCGAGCTGGTCGCTGCCCGCAACGAGGTGGTGCAGCGCGTCCAGGCGGCCGCCGCCGCACGGCTGCGCGCGCGATCGACGGTGAATCCGGCGCTACTTCCGTTGGTGGTCGACGGTAA
>NZ_QHHV01000586.1:0-771 GCF_003947245.1 Actinoplanes sp. ATCC 53533
GTCATAGGCGCTCTGCCGACCCGGCACCGCGTCGTCCTCCCCCGGCCGCCAGAAGCGCCGGCGCGCCATCCGCATCGAGCTGTCGAACGGAGGAATCGCGTTGAACACCTCGACCAGGTAAGGCCCGCGGTAGACCGGTTCGATCTCGCCCAGCATGATGTCCCACGGGATCCAGCTGTCCCGCACCGCACCACGGTCGGGTGCGGAGATGTGGACGTAGAGCAGCTGGTTCCGCTTCGCGGCCCGGGCCACATCGCTCTTGAAGATCGCCGGACCCTGGCTCTCCATGACTGCTTGAGCGGTGTCGATCGTCACACCGCACCGCGCGATCTCGGCGTCATCGAGGAAGTCCAGCGCCTCCGACACCATGTTCGGCGGCGGAGATTCCCAGCTCTTGATGGGCTCGATGGCGAGCTGCACCTTCTTCGTGGCGGCGTAGTCCGCCAATTCCCGAAAGATGGAGCGCGCCGCCAGATACCGCGGCTGCATCCAATCCAGCAGGGCGTCGCTCCAGATCGGCTCGCCGCTGTCGGTGAGCGGAAAGACGCCGTACGGATAGAGGAAGGGCCCTGACATGATCGAGTCGTCGCCGCCCAGCACGTGGGTGATGTCGACGCGCGACTTGAGGTAGGCCAGGGCCTGTGCGCGCTGTTCCGCATAGGGTGAGGTCGGGTCGAAGGTCCGCGTGGTTCCGACGTTGGTCGTAACTTCGCGTCCCGCACGCCGGCCGCGTCGATGCCTTCTTCAAGCGGACATAGCTGTCGACCTCGT
>NZ_QHHV01000587.1:0-721 GCF_003947245.1 Actinoplanes sp. ATCC 53533
TAGTTCCTCGCCGGGAGGCTCCGTGTTGGCCCCGTCATCGGTTACCACTCCGCCGTCCGAGACGGCTCTTGCCGCACCACGCCCGATTCGTGGCGGACTGCCAGCCAAGAATCCCGACTTCACCGGGCGCGAGCCGCTCCTGGCGGCGCTCGCCGATACGCTACAGACCTCCTCCGCCGTGTCGGTGGTGCCCCAGGCTCTGCACGGGCTCGGCGGCGTTGGCAAAACCCAGCTCGCGACCGAATATGCCTACCGGCACGCCGACGACTACTGGCTCGTGTGGTGGATGACCGCGGAGTCTGCGGCCCAGGTGCGAGGATCTCTCGCGCAGCTGGCACAGCGGCTGGGCATGCCGGTCGGGCAGGACATGAAGCAGACGACCGCGCTCGTGCTGGAGGCCCTGTCCGCGAGTCCGTTCCGGTGGCTGCTCGTGTACGACAACGCGGAAGGCCCGGAGGTGTTGACGGACCTCGTCCCGTCCACCGGTGTCGGGCACGTCATCGTCACGTCCCGCAACAACGCGGTTTGGTCCGCGCGGGGAAACGCGATCGAGGTCGACGTCTTCGAGCGGTCCGAGAGCATCCAGCTGCTACGCCGCCACGGCCGCAGCATCGGCCACGGCGACGCCGACAAGCTGGCGGACAAGCTGGGCGACCTGCCGCTGGCCCTGGAACAGGCGGCGATCTGGCATGCCACCACGGGCATGCCCGTCTCGGAATAT
>NZ_QHHV01000588.1:0-763 GCF_003947245.1 Actinoplanes sp. ATCC 53533
CATCGGCGCCGTCATTGGCATCGCCGGCGGTGTCTACCTCATTGTGCGCCGTCTCGGCGCCTGACAGGAAAGGGCTACGGTGATCGGTCAGTCGACGGTCCTCGCAGCGGAGTTCCCGCCCAGCGTCGAGGACTTCTACCTGCCCAGCATCCTGCCGTGGGGCGCGCACGACACGTACTGGTTCACCAAGATCACACTGCTGGTCTGGGTGGCCGTTGCCTTGATCATCATCTACTTCCTGGTGTCGTACCGGAAGCCGCAGCTGGTGCCCACGAAGAAGCAGTGGCTCGCCGAGAGCCTCTACGGATTCGTGCGTAACAACATCTCTGTCGATATGATCGGGCCGCGCGGCGTCGCTTTCGCGCCCTACCTCACGACGCTCTTCTGCTTCATCCTGGTGATGAACTTCTTCAGCATCGTGCCGCTGATTCAGATCTCGCCGAACTCGCACATCGCTTTCCCGGCGATTCTCGCGGTCATCAGCTACGTGATGTTCATCTATGTGGGCATCCGGCACCACGGCGGGTTCTTCAAGTACATCAAGTCCGCGCTGATCCCGCCGGCGCCGTGGTTCATCCTGCCGCTGCTGATCCCGATCGAGTTCTTCTCCAACTTCCTGGTCCGCCCGTTCTCGCTGGCGGTCCGGCTCTTCGCCAACATGTTCGCCGGCCACATGCTGCTGCTGGTGTTCACCCTCGGCGGCTTCGCGATGATCAGCGCGAACGTCTGGTACGCCCCCTTCTCGATCGTCTCGTGGGTCATG
>NZ_QHHV01000058.1:0-40970 GCF_003947245.1 Actinoplanes sp. ATCC 53533
GGCCGGCCTCGGGGACGGCACCAGGGCGACGTGGTCACTCGATCCGGTGCGCCGCCGCGAGCGGGTGCCGGAGGGTCTCGCGACGTCCACCCCGCCGAAGGACGTCGCGCACCTGTGGGATCAGCCGGCCACGGTGGAGCCGCTGTCGGGCAACCTGTTCGTCTATGGCCGGCGCGCCTCCGACGAGGCCGAGCTCGGCGGTTTGGAGATCTGGAACTACTCCCCGCTGCGGCGCGCCCGGCCCGACGTCGAGCTGTCCTCCCTGGGCATCCGATCGGACGTGCTCGCCCTCGCGCGATCCCGGCAACTGGTCGCGGTGGGGTCGGCGTCCGGCCTCATCGCCCTGATCGACCTCCGGAAGCCGATGCTCATCCCGGCCCAGCTGAACTCACCCATCCAGTTCAGCCCTGACGGCCGTCTGATCGCCTACGCGGGCGACGACCGGAGCGTCCGCGTGCTCGGCGATGGCCTTCGCCAGGTGGCGAGCTTCCGCCTGGACGGCGGCGACTACGTGACCACGCTGGCCTGGAACCGCGACGGCACCATGCTGGCCGCCGGCAGCCGCGGAGGACAGTTCGCCGCGTGGGATCTCGCCGGCGCCGAGCGGGTGTGGTCGACCAGCCTGCCCAAGGGAGACAGCCGCACGGCCTGGGCGGTCGCCGCCTTCTCCCCGGACGGGGACGCCATCGCGTACGGCTTCCAGAAGACCGTGAGAGTCGTCGATGTCGTGGACGGCGCGGCCTGGCCGGGCAAGCTGGTGACTCCCGGGCCGGTGCTGTCGCTCGCCTTCGACCCTCGGGGACGGTTCCTCGCCACCGCTGGCGACTACTCGGTCCGGCTGTGGAGCCTGCACAACCTGCGCACGACCGAAGAGGTCCGGTTCGTCTCGCTGCCGGGAGAGGGGGAGAACTTCCCCACCGCGGTGGCCACCAGCGGCGACGGTGCGCTGGTCGCCTGGCACAACCTGCCGAGACAGACGATGACGCTCTGGGACGTCGATGGATTCCGGGTGATCCGGGAGTTCTACGCGCCCGGCACCGGCATCGACGACGTCGCGCTCACCGCGGACGGCCGGAGGTTGGTGACCTCCGACTCCGACGGTGGTGCCACCCTCTGGGACGTGCGCTACACGGATCCCGTCGGCACCATCAGCGATCAGACGACCGTGCGGTCGGGCGGTCCGGGCCGGCTGGCCGTGGATCGCGGGGGCAAACGATTCGCCATGAGCTTCCCCGACGGAATACTGATCTCCGAGATCGGACCCTGGGCGCGCGTCCGCGCCGCCTGTGGCCTGCTCGGTCGGGTAGCCGCCAATCATCCGCAGTTGCGCTCGGCCCACCCCTGCCGGGCAGGAATCCGCTAGTTTCGAGCCGCCGGGAGTCGCAGGTGCCGAAAAAGAAGAAAGGCCAGAAAGCCACCGCCGAACCGAAGACCGCCCGGACGGCCAAGATCCTGTCGGGCCTCGGCGCGGTCGCCCTGCTCGCCGCCGGAGCCGTCCTCACGCCGCTGGGCCAGAAGGTGACGCAGAGCGTCTGGCCGGACGAGCCCACCCTCGTGCACGACGCGGCGTGGATGGAGGATCTCCAGTGCGATCAGGACCCGAACATCGCGGGACTGCCCGGAACCAAGGAGATCACCGAGTTCGCACCCGGCGGAGACGAGGAACTGCGGCGCGCGGCCATCACCGACCTCGGCGCCGTGGGCTGGTACCGGGGAAACCTCTACGTGACCCTGACGACCAAGACGAGCAACCCGGTGTACATCGTGGGAATCGATCTCGTCATTCATGAACGGCAGGCACTGACACCGGCCTGGGGCCTGGAGTTCAAGGAACCCTGTGGCGGCAGCGCCATCTATCGGCTCTTCGACGTGCTCCTCGACCATGACGTCATCAAAGACCGCGGCGTCGTCGAGCGGGGAGTGAAAGCCGAAGAACTGGGGACGGCGGAGCGGCCGCCGGCGGAGAAGGTCGGCCGGACCTTCACGGTGTCCCGCGACGATCCCGCGGAGCTCGACTTCGAGGTGTACGCCTGCACCGGCTACTACGAATGGGGCGTCGAGATCAGCTACATCACGGGCGACCAGAAGAAGAGCGTCGTTCTCGGACCCAAGGAAAACCCCTACAGGATGGTCGGCGGGTATCAGAACGTGCGCCGCTACCACGGAGACTTCAAGGGCACCAAGCCGGTGATCGCCAAGGGCCAGCAGCCGGCAGCCGACAAATCCCCACCTTCGGAGATCCCCGTTTCCGCGCGCGAAGCCTGCACCTGACGCGGCCACCCTGATCGACCTGATGGACTAAAGCTCGTCCCAGGGCACCGTGGCCCACGCCGCCCGCACCGTCTCGGCGAGCAGGCCGTCCTCCTTGAGCGGCAGCTCGTCGATGCTCGCGATCGGCCGCGCCGGGCAGTGTGAGTTCACCGCCAGCGCCGCCGCGAAGCCGCTGAGCTCCTCGGCGTCGACCGGCCGCACCTGCCACGGGGTGCCGGTCATGCTCATGGCGATCTGCAGCAGCACCATCGTGACGCCCTTGAGCATCGGCGCGGCAGGCCACACCACCCGCGCCCCGTCCCAGAACGCCACGTTCCAGGACGTGCCCTCGCGGACCCGGCCGTCGTGGCCGAGGAAGAGCGCGTCGTCGAAGCCGGCCAGCCGCGCCTCGCGTACCCGGTAGTTCAGCCCCATCGTGGCCTGGTGCTTGTGCTCGGGCAGCTCGCGTTCGTATCGCACGGTCTGCACCCGCAGCGGCGGGCCGGGCTCCTCGGGCGCCGGGTCGGAGACCGACACCAGCACGTCCGGCGGGGCCTGCTCGCCGGAACCCGGCACGAAGGTCACCCGGACGGAAGCGTCCCGGACATCACCGAGGGCGTGCCGGATCAGCCCGAGCAGCCGGTGCTCCTCGTCCACCCCGATGCGGTGGCCGAACAACTCCTCGGCCCCGTCGGCCAGCCGCGCCAGGTGCAGCGCCAGGCCGCGCACCCGGTGGTCGCGCACCTGCAGCGACGTGTAGTGCCCGTAGTTCAGGGTCGCGATCCGGTGCAGCCGCGCCAGGTCTGGCGCCTGCCCGTTCAGCTCGACGTTCAGCACCCCACCAACCTACGGCGTCCGGGTGACCTCGATCCCACGCCGCCGCGCCAGCGCGGCCATCGCCGCAGCGTCGGTGACTGCCGCGCCGCCGGGATCGTTGTTGAAGAACACATAGGTGGGTACGCCGGGCAGCCGGTCCAGCCAGCTCGCCAGCGCCGTACGCCCGTAGCGCGGCCACGGCTGCGCGCCCCCCTCGTGCAGCCGCAGATAGCCGAAGTCCGCGGTGACCCAGAGCGGGGTCACCGGCCGGCCCTTGCGATCGGCCCAGCTCAGCGCCGCGTTGTGCCGGCGCAGCAGGTCCCGGACCTCGTCGGTCCACCACGAGTCGTGCCGCGGCTCGACGGCGACCTTGACGCCCTCCGGGAACAGGCCCAGGGTCTCGTCCAGCGCCGACACGTCGATCTTGAGGGTGGGCGGGAGCTGCAGCAGCACCGGGCCGAGTTTGGTGCCGAGCGCCTCCGCGCGGCCGAGGAACCGGGCCACCGGCTCGGCGGGTTCCCGCAGCCGCTTGATGTGGGTCAGGTAGCGGCTCATCTTCACCGCGAAGACGAAGTCGTCCGGGGTGCCGTCGCGCCACTTGGCGAACGTGGCGCGTTCCGGCAGCCGGTAGAAGGCGTTGTTGACCTCGACGGTGGCGAACGACTCCGCGTACGTCTCGAGCCAGCGTCGCTGCGGCAGCTTCGGCGGATACAGCCGGTCGTCGCCCCGCCAGTCCTTGTACTGCCAGCCCGAGGTTCCGATCACGAGCATGCCGTGGCGATACCCACGTTCCGCATCGGTTAGACGTGATCGACCCGGGGTACGACCAGATCTCCACCTGCCCCGGGCGCCGGGGCGACACGAAGGAGCCAATCATGCGACTCAGCGACGGCGACATCACCGGCGGCAGCGGCATCTCGGGCGAGGGCGTGGCCGACGGCGGCGCCAACCCCAACGTCCAGGACGGCGGCGCGGACGGTGGCGCGGGCGAGGGCCCGGCCGACGGCGGCGCGAACCCGGCCGGTCAGGACGGTGGCGCCGACGGCGGTGCCGGTGCCGAGGGCCCGGCCGACGGCGGTGCCAACCCGGCCGGCCACGACGGCGGCGCCGACGGCACCGCGTCCTGAGGTTCGCGGCGATGACGAACCCGGTGCCGGGCGGCGACGAGGACCGCCCGGCTCTGGCCCGGGCGATCGCCGTCGACCCGGCGAAGTTCGCCGAGGCCTACTGGGGGCGCCAGCCGCTGCTCACCCGGGCCGTGGAGCTCGCCAACCCGGCCGGCTTCACCGACCTGCTGTCCCCGGACGCGGTCGACGAGCTGCTCAGCGAGCGCGGCCTGCGTACCCCGTTCCTACGGGTCGCCGACCGGGGCACGGTGCTGCCCACCGCGGCCTTCACCGGCAGCGGCGGCGCCGGCGCCGAGGTCGGCGATCAGGTGATCGATGACAAGATCATGAGCTTGTACGCGGGCGGCGCCACGCTGGTCCTGCAGGGTCTGCACCGGATCTGGCCGCCGCTGACCGACTACGCCCGCCGGCTCGGCGCGGAGCTGCGGCAGCCGCTGCAGGTCAACGCCTACCTGACGCCGGCCGGCAACAAGGGCTTCGCCACCCACTACGACACCACGACGTGTTCGTGCTGCAGGTGGACGGTACCAAGCGCTGGCGGATCCACGAGCCCGTCCTGCCGGAACCCCTCGAACGCCAGGGCTGGGCCGGCCACGCGGACGAGGTCGGCGCGGTGGCCGACGGCCCGGCGACCCTCGACGTCGTGCTCGCCCCCGGCGACGCGCTCTACCTGCCCCGCGGCTGGCTGCACTCGGCGGAGGCCCAGGGCGAACGCTCCCTGCACCTCACCTTCGGCGTCCGGGCCCTGACCCGGTACGCGCTGGTGACGGAGCTGCTTCAGCTCGCGGCCGAGGACCAGCGGCTGCGCGCGACCCTGCCGTACGCCCTGGACGTCGCCGACCCGGACGCCGTCGCGCCGGAGCTCGCCCGCACGGTCGAGGCCCTGCGCGACTGGCTGCTCGACGCCGACCCGGTCGCCGTGGCGGCCCGCCTCCGCGACCGGGACTGGCCCGCCCAGCGCCCGGCCCCGCTGCGGCCGCTGGCCCAGCTCGACGCCGCGGAACGGCTCGGCGTGGACGACCGCATCACGGTCCGCGACGGGCTGCGCTGGCAACTGCACCCGGACGGCCCGGAGCACGTGATGCTCCTGCTGACCGGGCGCACGCTGCGCTTCCCTGGCTATTGCGCGGCGGCGGTGCGCACCGCGCTGGACGGCGCACCGCACCGCGTCGGCGACCTGCCGGACCTGGCGGACGACACCGACCGCGTGATCCTGGCCCGCCGCCTGCTGCGCGAGGCCGTGGCGGTCCCGGCTGCGCCCGACTGACGCACCCACCGGCCTTGGCGCTTTCGAGGTCAGCGGATGCTGCGCCAAAGCCGTGCGGCGCCGGGACGCTACGTCGCTCTGGCCGCCGCGCCGGGACGCTACGCCGCTCAGGCCGGGACGCTACGCCGCTCAGGCCGGCACGCTACGCCGCTTAGGCCGCCGCGCCGCCCCGGGCCAGGGCCAGGACCAGCCCGGCGGCGATCAGGCTCGCGATCAGCACGGTCGCCACCGCGGAAGCGTCCAGCTGGGCGCTGCGCCGATCCGCCACCCGCTTGGCCGTGACCACGGCCAGGATCGGGCCGAGCAGCGCGACCACCAGCGCCACCACCGGCAGCCCGGTCGCCAGGTCGCCACCGGCCTCCCGCCCGGCCCAGCGCAGCGTCGACCACGCCGCCACCCCGACCGCCCCGCCGAGCGCGCCCAGCACCACGTACAGCAGCGAGGCGCCGCTGGACGGCTTGCGCGGCGTGGGCGCCCACGCCGCGGTGGCCGCCGCCTCCTGCAGGTAGTCCTCCGCGTCGCGGTCCCGCTGGTGTGGCACCGCCGGCTGCGGGGCGTGCGCGCCGAACCGGTCGGCCACCCGCCCGGCCTTGTGCGCGAACTCGGCCCACAGCACCGCGGAGCGGGCGTCGACCTCCTCGCGCTCGCGCTGGGCCGACTGCCACGCCGCCCGCGTCTCGCGGATGCGCTGGTCGGCGGCGCGGACGGCGTTGTCGGCCTCGATCGCGCGGCTGTCGTGCCACGCGCGGGCCTCGGCGCGGTGGGCGACGGCCTCCTTGTCCAGGTTGGTCAGCTTCCGGACGACGCCGCGGTAGTCCGGCGTGCGGCGTTCCACCGTGCCGTCGTGCTCCGGCGCGGATGAGGGCTCCGGCGCGGTCATGAGGGCTCCGGGGTGGCGATGAGGGTGGCGATGAGGGTGGCGATGAGGGTGGTGACGAGGGTGGTGACGAGGGCGATCATGACGGTCCGTACGGGATGATCACCTCGGCGCCGCGGTGCACCGAGCGGTCGAAGTGCAGCGCCCGCCAGGGCCGCGGATACCAGTTCGGCGAGCCGTGTCCCGGGTAGTACGGCGACAGCTCGCTGCCGTGCACGTCCAGCGCCACCCACGCTCCCACCATGTCCGTCCGGGATGCCTGCCCGCCGAGGGTGTCACGCAGCAGCGCCGCCCCGCGCCACCAGCCGATCACGTGGATGCGCCGCTCCGGGCCGTGGCGCATGATCTGGCGGAGCAGCTCGTGGCTGCCTTTGGGTGCCGCGTCGGCCGCGTACACGAAGATGAAGTGCGGCTTGTCGGCCGCGGTCCCGGACTGCGCGGACGCGGCGGCGTCCTCGAGCAGGAAGTCGATGTTGGCTTCGGTGAATTTGCCCGTGTCGTCCGAGGACAGCTGCGCGAGCAGTGCGGAGACCGCGGCTTCCGCGTCGGTGTCCAGGCAGGCTACCGAATACCGTGCCGCGCCCGGCGCGAACTGGGCCGCGAGCGACCGCGCGGCCGTGCCCAGCACCGCGCAGGCCTCGTCGACCCGGGTGCCCAGCACCGCGATGTTCCGGCCTGGCGCCCGGCGCAGCACCGTCCGCGCCGATCGCGAGGTGACGTCGATGGTCTCGCCGAGCAGCACCACCGGCGCGGCCACCGTGTCGGCCGGGGTGAACACGCGGAACTCCGGGCTGTCCTCCAGCCGGGGGATCGCGTCGCCGTCGAAGAGCCGGGGCGCGCTCAGCTCCGCCGGCCGGTGCCGCCACAGCCGGTGCTGCAGCTCGCTCCAGCGCTCCCGGTTGCCGGCGTCGGGCACCCGGACCACCCGGTTCGCCTCGGTGGCGCCCGAGTCGGCGTTGACGACCGCGTGGTAGCGCGGCAGCGAGTCGGCGGCCTGGTTCGTCTCGGCCAGCACGCGCCGGGCCCGGGGCAGCGCGATCCGCAGCGAGAACTGCGCGACCAGCGCGGGCCGGCCCCACAGCGCCTCGATGCCGGAGACGTCCTGGCTGGCCAGCACCAGGTGGATGCCCTGGGAGCGGCCCCGCCGGGCCAGGTCCTCGAGCAGGTTGACGGCCTCGGCCGCCACCGCGTCGCGGCCGGAGAGCAGCACCTGGAACTCGTCCACCACGGCGACGATGCGTGGCCACGTGCCGCCGGGATCCTCCGCCCGCAGCTCGGCCAGGTTGGTCACCTCGTGCCGCTTGGCCGCGTCCGCCCGGCTGCGCAGCTCGTCGGCGAGGAAGCGGAGCAGGGCCAGCCCGAACTCCCGGTCGGTGTTGACGTTGACGCCGACCAGCCGGACGTGCGGCAGCCAGCTCGGGTCGCGCCGGCCCGGGGCGAACCGGGCGAACGACACGCCCTCCTTGAAGTCCAGCAGGTAGAACGCCAGCTCGGCGGGGGAGTAGCGGGCGGCGAGGGAGCCCATCCAGGCGTAGATCAGGTTGGTTTTGCCGGTGCCCGACGGCCCGGCGATCAGGGCGTGCGGCGGGTAGTCGCTCAGCGTCACGTGCACGGGCGCGCCCTGCGGGCTGTCGCCGAGCGGCGCGGTCAGCGCGCGGGCGGAGCTCTGCTGCCACTCCTGCTCGGGCAGCAGGCTGTCCAGCGCGACCGGGGCCGGCCCGGCGGCCACCTCCTCGGCGATCTGCCGGCAGGTGCGGGTCACCACGGACGCGGGCGGCCCGGCGTCCAGGCGTACCGGAAGGTCACCGCAACCGCCGAGGCGCGCGGCGTCGCCCTCGGCGGCCTGGACCACCTCGATGCCGGCGGCGGGCCGCACCGGGAAACCCCGCATGATCAGGTGTACGCCGCAGGCGGCACCCGTGCGCAGCAGCCGGTCGAGCTGGCTGCGCTCGTGGCGCGACAGCTCGTCGGCGCGGCCGGCGCCCAGCAGGATCGCCACCCGCCACGGCTCGGGCCGCCGGCCGGTGGCGGCGGCGAGCTCGCGCAGCGACGAGTGCTCGCCGGCCAGCACGGTCTCGTTGATCCGCCGGACGTGGTCGACGAGCTCGTCCAGCAGCGCCGGCAGCCCGCCCGGGCCGACGAAGCTCAGCACCCCGGCCGGGGCCAGCGGGGCGAACCCGGCGAGGCCGCCGCCGAGCTGCTCGGGGTCGTAGCCGGTGAGCCGGACCCGGCCGGCCTGCGAGCTGCCCAGCGCGCGCAGCAGCAGGCCGGCGACCACGTCGTCACCGATGCGCTCGTCGCCCTCGACCACCACATGCCCGTGATCGAGCAGCGGCACCAGTGCGGGCACCTCCCCGTCGTACGGCAGCAGCAGCCGCCCCACCCGCAGCTCCGGCGCCGGGACCTGGGTGCCGGCGGGCGTCGGCCGCCACTGCGCCCAGGGCAGGCCGGCGGCGCCGGGCGCGGCCACCAGCGCCGTCTCGGCGGCGGCGCCGGCCAGCGCGGCCAGGTCGCGGTCGTGCTGCTCGTCGATCTCCCGCAGCCGCTTGTCGCGCTCGCCGGCCAGCCGGATCCGGCGCTCGCGGGCGGCGGCGACCACCCGGGCCCGCCGGGTCACGGCTGCCTCGTATGCGCGCTGGGCCGCCTCGAGGGTGTCGTCGGCCGCGCCGAGGGCGTGCGACAGCGCGGCACGGACCTCGACGACCTGTTGCGCCTTGGAGTCAGGCATCGACGCCGCGGGGTCGCAACGGCTCGGGGGCGCCCGGGTCGAGCGTCGCCGGGTCGCGGCCCAGGCGGGCCAGCAGCACCCCGGTCAGCACGCTCGCGGTGACCGCCGAGTCGGCCGGGTGGGCCGGGGCCTGCTCGGTCGGGGGCGTCCGGCAGATCCGGGCCAGCAGGGTGTCCAGCGTGGCCGGCGGGGTGCCCGGCAGCAGCGACTTGACCCGGCCGCCGGCGGCGCCGCGGAGCCGCTGCAGGTCGTCGGGCCCGGGCTCGTGGCCCAGCAGGTCGCCGGCGAGCCGGCGCAGCACCGGCGGGGTGACCGCAGACAGGCCGAGCCCGGTGGCGGCGTTGACGCCGTGCAGGTCGCGGCCGAGTCGCGCGCGGTCGCCCGAGCGCACCCCGGCGGCGACCCGGCGCAGCAGCTCGGCGGTGTCGGCGGTGCGTTCCGGCGGCGGCGCGCCGTTGGCCTGCGGCGGGGGCGGCGCCTCGCCGGTCAGCTGCTCCACCCGCTCGCGCCACCAGGGCCCGAGCTGCTCCGGCGGGGGCTGCTGCTCCTGCTGGCCCGGGGCCGGTGCCGGCTCGTCCTGCTTGTCCTTCTTCTCCAGGCCGGCCTTCCAGTCCTGGTCCGGCGGCGCGCCCGCGTCGGCGGCCAGGCCGAGGGCGGCCAGATAGGCGGCGATGGCGTCCTGGGTCAGCCGCAGGGCGGCGGCGGCGTGCTCGGCGTGCTCGGTGGCGTTGCCGAGCTGCGGCACGCCGATCGGGTCGACCGAGGTCTGCCGCACCCAGTTCAGCAGCTCGGTGGCGGTGCGCAGCCGCTCCATCGCCACCGTCACCTCGCCGGTGGGCAACTCGTCGGACGTGGCGCGGAGCTGGGCGCCGAGTTCCTGCAGCAGTGACATCGCGTTACAGCGTCGCCGTGTAGGTCTGCGCCTGCTCGACCGCGAGCAGCGTGGCGCCGAAGCACTCCTCCAGCTGCTGGTCGGCCTGCGAGAGGGAGGCGTGCGCGGCGCCGACCGCGTCGTTGGCGCTGCCGTCGAGCGCGGCGGCCAGGCTCTGCTGGGCCTCGCCGAGCTTCTCACGGGCCGCCTGGATGGCCGCCTGACCCTCCGTGACCTGTTGGAGTGCGGCATCCACGGCCGCTCTGAGCTCGGCGACGCTGGCCACTCGTGCAGCCTCCTGCGGTATCGACACGGCGGTAAAGACTCAGAATAGTCGCCTCACGTTGGGGCGGTCGTGCCCGCACGCCCCTTTCGCGAATTCATGCTCGCACGCCCTCATCGCGGAACCGCCGAGGGCCCGCGCACCTCCGCGCCGAGCGCGATCACCCGCCGGCGCAGCTCGCGATCGGCGGTAACCACCACGACCTGCCGGTCCGTGCCCTCGGCGGCCACCAGCGCCACGATCGTGTCGTCCCCGGAGCCGGGCGCCCGCTCGACCCGGACCCCGGCCACGCCCGGAACGTCCCGGGCGCGGCCCTCCACCACGAGCACGACCTCGACCGGTCCCGGAAGATCCGGCAGCCCCGCGGCGTTGATACCCACGAGGCCGTCGCGCAGGCGCGCGGTGGCCCCGGCGCGGTCCCGCCACCAACCGTCCGGCTTGGAGCCGAGGACGTTGGCGGCGTCGACGACCAGCAGCCCGACGTTCACGTAACGAGCGTCTCACACCGGAATCAAACGATCGTTCAGGACGCTGTGCTGTCCCGGACACCGATCCACCCGCAGAGAGAAGACACCATGAGCATCGGACCCCTGGGGCCAGGCGGCCCCGGTGAATTCGACGATCTGTTCGCCCGTTTCCTCGGCGCGGCCGAGCCACGCCGGTCCGCCCAGCGGATCGATATCACGAGATTCATGAGCGCGGACGCACGCGAGGTCCTGTTCGGCGCCGCCCGCCGGGCCGCCGAGGTGGCGCCCGCCGGCATCGGCATCGCGGACCTCGACACCGAACACCTGCTCTGGGCGGTGCTCCAGCAGGAGCCACAGCAGACCCTGGTACGCCGGGCCGGCGCCGACCCGGACGCCCTGCTCGCCGAGCTCGGCGGCGCCACCCGTGCCCCGGGCGCTCAGCTGCCCGACCGGATCGCCCTGACCCCGGCCGCCAAGCGCGCGCTGCTGGACGGCCTGCAGCTCTCGCGCGCCGTGGGCGCCTCCTACGTAGGCCCCGAGCACATCCTGATGGCGCTCGGCCTCAACGCCGACTCCACGGCCGGCCGCCTGCTGGCCGCCCGGATCGACCCGCGCTCGCTGGGCCGGGCCGAGCCGCAGCCCGGCCGCGGCGGCCGTGCCGACCAGCCCGGCGGCCCGGGCGGCACACCCACGCTGGAGGAGTACGGCGTCGACCTGACCGAGCTGGCCCGCCGCGGCGAGATCGACCCGGTCATCGGCCGGGCCGAGGAGATCGAGCAGGCCGTCGAGATCCTGTCGCGGCGTACCAAGAACAATCCGGTGCTGATCGGCGAGGCCGGCGTCGGCAAGACCGCCGTCGTCGAGGGCCTGGCCCAGCGCATCGTGGACGGTGAGGTGCCGCAGACCCTCGCGGGCAAGCGCGTCATCCAGCTCGACCTGGCCGGCCTGGTCGCGGGCACCCGCTACCGCGGCGACTTCGAGGAGCGGCTGCGCAAGGTCATCGACGAGATCCAGGAGCACGGCGACGGCCTGATCGTCTTCCTGGACGAGATCCACACCCTGGTCGGCGCCGGTGGCGGCGGCGAGGGCGGCGGCATGGACGCCGGCAACATGCTCAAGCCCGCCCTGGCCCGCGGCCGGATGCGGGTGGTCGGCGCGACCACGCTGGACGAGTACCGCAAGCACATCGAGAAGGACGCGGCCCTGGCCCGGCGCTTCCAGCCGGTGCTGATCGGCGAGCCGAGCGTCGCCGACACCGTGGCGATCCTGCGCGGACTGCGCGACAACTACGAGGCGCACCACCAGGTGCGGATCACCGACGAGGCGCTCGACGCCGCGGCGGAGCTGTCCGACCGCTACGTCACCGACCGCTTCCTGCCGGACAAGGCGATCGACCTGATCGACCAGGCCGGCGCCCGGGTGCGGCTGCGGGTCAAGACGCCGGCGGCGGACGTGCGCGAGCAGGAGCGGGCCGTCGAGCAGCTGACCCGCGACCGCGACCAGGCGGTCGCCGCGGAGAACTACGAGAAGGCCTCCGCGCTGCGCGACGAGATCAACGCCCTCCGGGCGCAGATCGACGGAACCGGCGTGACCGGCGTGACTGGCTCCAGCGTGCCGCAGGTGACCCCGGCGGACATCGCCGAGGTGGTGTCGCGGGCCACCGGCATCCCGGTCGCGCAGCTCACCGAGGAGGAGCGCGACCGGCTGCTGCGCCTGGAGGCTCACCTGCACGAGCACGTGATCGGGCAGGACGAGGCGGTCGCCGCGGTCGCCGAGGCGGTCCGGCGGTCCCGGGCCGGGCTGGGCGATGAGGACCGGCCGGTGGGCAGCTTCCTGTTCCTCGGCCCGACCGGCGTCGGCAAGACCGAGCTGGCGCGCACCCTCGCGGGCGCGCTGTTCGGCGACACCGACCGGATGGTCCGCTTCGACATGAGCGAGTTCCAGGAGCGGCACACCGTCTCCCGGCTCGTCGGCGCGCCTCCGGGCTACGTCGGCTACGACGAGGCCGGCCAGCTCACCGAGGCCGTGCGGCGCCGGCCGTACTCGGTGGTGCTGCTGGACGAGATCGAGAAGGCGCACCCGGACGTGTTCAACATCCTGCTGCAGGTGCTGGACGACGGGCGGCTGACCGACAGCCAGGGCCGGACCGTGAGCTTCAAGAACACCGTACTGATCATGACCAGCAACATCGGCTCGGACCTCATCGACGGTTCCAAGCGCACGGTCGGCTTCGGCACGGACTCCTCCGCGCCGGACCGGGAGCTGCGGGACAAGCTCGACCGGCGGCTGCGCGAGCAGTTGCGGCCGGAGTTCCTCAACCGGATCGACGAGGTCATCGTCTTCCGGCAGCTCGAGACCGGGCAGCTGCGGCGGATCACCGAGATGCTGCTGGGGGAGACGCGCCGGCGCCTGCGCGCGCGGGACGTCGGCCTGGAGATCACCACGGCGGCGATCGACTGGCTCGCCGACAAGGGCTTCCAGCCCGAGTACGGCGCCCGGCCGCTACGCCGCACGATCCAGCGCGAGCTGGACAACCCGCTCTCGCGGATGCTGCTCGGCGCCGACCTGGCCCCCGGGCAGACGGTACGGGTGGACACGGCCGGCGGCCGGCTGACCTTCGAGGTGGCGTCGCCCGCACCGGCGGTGGCCGCTTGACCTGAGCGGCAGGAAGCCCCGGTCCTGGTCAGGGCCGGGGCTTTCCGGTGTCGGCTAGGCCGCCGCGAGCTGGGCCCCGCCGAGCTGCGGATAGTCCTCGAGCCACTCGATGTAGAGCGGGTTGCGGGCCACCACCTCGTGGTAGGCCTCGCCGGCCGATGCCCATCAGCCGGGGCGCGACCCGGGCCGCGGGGCTGTCCGGGTGCCAGCCGAGCACCTGGCGCCAGCGCAGCGGCGCGCCCCGCAGCGGCCGGTGGGTGAGCCCCGCCGGCGGCCGGAAGGTCGGCTGGCACAGGGCCAGCGTCAGCCCGGACTCCACCATGTCGACGCAGCCGCGGATGTCGGTCTCCAGCATCCGGCGCGGGGTGAACCCGGCCCGCGCGCAGGCGGCGGCGAAGCAGTCGGCGAAGCAGCCGTCGCCGGTGCCGGCCACCCACTGCTCCTCGGCCAGCTCGGCCAGATCGACGTCGATGCCCTTGGCCGCGGGGTGGTCGTCGGGCATCAGCACGCACACGCCGTCGACCGCGATGGTCTGCCACACCAGGCCGTAGTCGGCGGACGGGATGGCGTCGCCGCAGACGCCGACCTGGGCGTAGTCGAGCTTGCCGGCCAGCACCATGGTGCACAGTTCGTCGACGTAGTACGACGCGTGGGTGGTGATCTGGGCGTCCGGCTGGGCCTCGGAGAGCCGGTGCACCATGCCGCCGATGACCGGTCCGCCGATCGCGCCGATCCGGTACCGGGTCATCACGTTCTCGTCCGTGCCGGACCCGGCGAGCCGGGCCGCCTCGTCCTGCAGGCCCTTCATCGCGGGCAGCAGCACCCTGGCCCGGGAGAGCACCAGCTCGCCGAGGGCCGTCGGCCGAGCACCGCGGCGGTCACGTTCGAAGAGCGGCCCGCCCAGGGTCCGCTCGATGCGTTGCAGCTGAGCGGTCAGGGCCGGCTGGGCGAGGCCCAGCAGCGACGCCGCCTTCGTCACGCTGCCCGTCTCCGCGATGGCAACAACCACCTTGAGATGCCGCAGCTCCAGGTTCATAGCGTGACGGTAGGACGTTCGCGGGATATCGGCTAGACCTTCGGCCAGTCAAAGATCCTCCACTTGTGACAAATAGGTTAACCAAAAGGACAGAACCCGCTAACCGGTACGGGGTTACCCACGCGTAGCGTGAGATAGATTTCACTATCTGTGAAATCGCCGTCCACTATGCGCTTTGCTTAAAGATCTTGGGGGTACGTGGTCCGCCGGCTCATCATGTCGCGCATCTTGTCCACCACTGCCACCGCCGGATCGACCACCTTGTTCCACGGCGGCGTCGACGGCGTACCGGGGTGCGGTCGCGTCGGCGCGGCCTCCTCGGCCAGTTCGACCCGGTTGCCCAGCCGGATCAGATCCTCCACCGGGGCCATCTGCAGCAGCATGGGCAGCAACTCGGCGGCCGCCGCGTCCGCGTGCCGGGTCAGCCGCCGGCAGACGTCGGCCGCGCGCGCCGGCCGGTCGCCGTCGCCCGCGGCCTCCAGCAGCCGCAGCGCCTCCAGCAGGGCCCGGTCCTCGACGATCTCCCGGTCCACCAGCGCGTAGCCGTCCGGCACGATCGAGCGCACGGCGGGGTAGAGGTACTGCTCCTCGGCGGACAGGTGGCGCGACAGCCCGGCGCTGAGCACCTGGGCGATCGACCGGCGGCGCGCGGCGTCGGTTCCCTCGCCGGTGAGCTCCGCGCAGAGCGCGAGCAGCTCGCGGTGTTCCCGGCCGATGAGGTCGACGACGTTGGGGCCGGTCGTCTCACCGCCCATGGGCGGCAGGGGAGGCAGCGGAACTGACACTGTGCTTCCTTTTCTCTGGCCCGGTGGGTCGGAGCCGTCTTACCCGCACCCGATCTCCCGCCAAACACCTCAGGCGGCGAGCTGGTAAGAAGAGCGGATGGAACCTGTCTCCGCCGTCGACGAGGTCGTCGGGATCTGCCGCGACCTGCTCCGGATCGATACCAGCAACACCGGCGATCCGCGCACCACCGTCGGCGAACGCGTCGCCGCCGAATACGTCGCGGAGCGGCTCAGCGACGTCGGCATCGCCGTCGAGCTGCTCGAGTCCGCACCCCGGCGGGCCAACCTCGTCGCCCGCATCCCCGGCGCCGACCGCAGCCGGGGCGCGCTGCTCGTGCACGGCCACCTCGACGTGGTGCCCGCCGACGCCAGCGAATGGTCGGTGCCACCCTTCTCCGGCGAGGAGAAGGACGGCTACCTGTGGGGCCGCGGCGCGATCGACATGAAGGACTTCGACGCGATGACGCTCGCCGTCGTCCGCGGCTGGCAGCGCACCGGCTACGTCCCGCCCCGCGACATCGTCCTGGCCTACACGGCCGACGAGGAGGCGGGCATGGAGTACGGCTCGCAGTGGCTGGTCCGCGAGCACGCCGAGCTGTTCGAAGGCTGCACCGAGGCGATCGGCGAGGTCGGCGGCTTCTCCTACACGGTCAACGACGACCTGCGGCTCTATCTCATCGAGACCGCGGAGAAGGGCATCGACTGGCTGCGCCTGCACGCCAGGGGACGCCCCGGGCACGGCTCGTTCGTGCACGACGACAACGCGGTCACCGCGCTCGCCGAGGCCGTCGCCGCGGTGGGCCGGCACAAGTTCCCGATGGTCGTCACCCCGACCGTGCGCTCGTTCCTGGAGCAGATCTCCGAGGCGCTCGGGGTCGACCTCGACCCGGACGAGCCGGAGCTGGCCATCGCCAAGCTCGGCCCGATCGCCAACCTGATCGGCGCCACCGTGCGCAACACGGCCAACCCCACCCGGCTCGAGGCCGGCTACAAGGACAACGTCATCCCCGGCCGGGCGTCGGCGACCATCGACTGCCGCACCCTGCCCGGCCAGGCCGAGCTGTTCCTGGAGCAGCTGCGCGCGGTGATCGGCCCGGACGTCGAGATCGAGCACGTCTCGCGGCAGGACGCCCTGGAGACCAGCTTCGACGGTGCGCTCGTCGAGGCGATGGGTGCCGCGCTGCGCGCCGAGGACCCGGGCGCCCGCACGGTGCCGTACATGCTCTCCGGCGGCACCGACGCCAAGGCGTTCAGCACGCTGGGCATCCGCTGCTTCGGCTTCGCGCCCCTCAAACTGCCCGCCGACCTCAACTTCTCCGCGCTCTTCCACGGCGTGGACGAACGCGTCCCGGTGGAAGGACTACAGTTCGGCGTGCGTGTGCTCGACCGACTGCTGCAGGCGAGCTGATGAGAGGACTTTTCACACCATGACCGACCAGTACGCGGAACTCGACGCCGCCCTCGAGCTCGTCGTCGAGGCCGCGAAAGCCCACCTGGCGGCGGTCAAGGCCGCCCAAGGCCGGGTGGACGACGACGATGTGTGGCAGGCGTACGTCAACCTCAACAACACGTCGTTCGCCTACGACGAGCGGCTGCTCGACGCGTTCGGCGAGGTCACGCCGTGGGACGTCGAGTCGATCGACCCCGACGAGGCCGACCAGCGCTTCGGTGGCGCCGGCGGCGGCATCGGCAGTGGCGACACCGACCCGCACCCGCGGGTGATCTCGGTGCGCCAGCGCCGCGACTACCGGGTGCCCAGCGTCTCGGCCCTGCTGCGGGTGGCGGACGCCGCCCGCCGCAACCTGGTGCCGGCCGACGAGGAGGCCGGCGACGTCGAGTCCGTCGGCGAGGCCGTGCTGGAGCTGCTCCAGGCCGGCGACGGCTCGCTCTCCTCGCTGGACGTGCCGGAGCTGGAGCCGCTCGACGGCCTGCTCACGGTGAGCGAGGTGAAGGCCCCGCTCGACCTGGAGGCCTTCGAGGACGAGGACGGCGCCGGACCGTTCGCCCCGGCCCCGGACGACCAACTGGTCGGCCGGCTGGACGAACACCCGTTCACCGAGGAAGAAGAAGACGAACACGCCGGCCACAACCACTGAGTTGTGACAGGCGAGAGCCGCCCGCCTCAACGAGGCGGGCGGCTGCTTTTCTCTTCGCTAGGTGGAGAGGCCCGGCACCAGGGTGCCCTGGACCTTGCGGCGGAGCATCACCTGCCTGGTTCCGTCCCGGAAGAGCTGGACGCGGGCCAGCTCCCATCCCGAGAATTCGGCCTGGATCGCCAGCTGCGCCGCAGCGGTCAAGCGATCGACGTTCGAAGGCAACCGGAGCGGCGCGTACTCGTAGTCCATGCGTCCTAATATGCCCCCGCGCCAGGCATGTCACCAGTCCCCGGGCCGGTCAGGCCCTCCCTTTCGGGGTAGCCGACCGGCACCGCCGACACGTCGTCGAGCGCGTCGGCGATCTCGCTGGGCAGCACCAGGTCGTCACTCTGCAGCGCGCCCTGCAGCTGGCCGGCCGTCCGCGCGCCCAGGATCGGCGCGACCACTCCCGGCCGGTCCCGGATCCAGGCCAGCGCCACCTCCAGCGGCGACACGCCCAGCCCGCCGGCCGCGATCACCACCGCCTCGACGATGCTCGAGCTGCGCGGCTCCAGGTAGGTCTGCACGAACGGCGCCAGGTGCTCGGTGGCGGCCCGCGAGTCCAATGGGCGGCCGTTGCGGTATTTGCCGGTCAGCACGCCCCGGCCCAGCGGCGACCAGGGCAGCACGCCGATGCCCAGCGCCGCCGCGGCCGGCAGCACCTCGCGCTCGATGCCGCGCTCCAGCAGCGAATACTCCACCTGGGTGGCCACGATCGGGGCGCGCGACGGGAAGGCCTGCTGCCAGGCGGCGGCCCGGGCGGTCTGCCAGCCGGCGAAGTTGGACACCCCGATGTAGCGGACCCGGCCGCTGTTGACCGCGTGGTCCAGCGCCGACAGGGTCTCCTCCAGCGGCGTCTGCGGGTCGTAGCCGTGCACCTGCCACAGGTCCACGTAGTCGGTGCCGAGCCGGCGCAGCGACGCGTCCAGGGTGCGCAGCAGGTGGCCTCGGGAGCTGTCGCGGCGGCGGTAGCCGTACTCGCCGAGGCCGGCCTTGGTGGCGATCAGCACCTCGTCGCGGGGCACCAGGTGGTCGATCAGGGAGCCGATGACCGTCTCGGCGTCGCCGTCGCCGTACACGTCGGCGGTGTCGATCAGCGTGCCGCCGGCCTCCAGGTAGAGCTTGAGCTGGGCGGCCGCGTCGTCGGGATCGGTGTCCCGGCCCCATGTCATGGTGCCGAGGGCGAGCCGGGAGACCGCCAGCCCGCTTCGGCCGAGCGGTCGTTGTTGCATGGGTGAACCTTATTCAGACGCGCCCGGCCGCGAAACGCTCCCGGCAGCTCAATAGGGCCGCGATCCGTCGGGTAGGCGACCCAACACCGTGAAGATCACTGAGCGTGTTCGCCTAGGCTGCGTATCGCGGGGGCATCGGTGCTCCCGCGGCAGAAACGGGAGGACCCGTGCGGCTCGGACTCAGCCTCGGATATCAGACCTCGTGGAGCACGCCCGCCGACCATCTCGCCATGGCCCAGGAGGCCGACCGGCTCGGTTACTCGGTGGTGTGGGCGGCGGAGGCGTACGGCTCGGACTCGCCGAGCATGCTCGCCTGGATCGCCGGCCAGACGCGGTCGATCGACGTCGGCGCGGCCGTCATGCAGATCCCGGCCCGCAGCCCCGCGATGACCGCGATGACCGCGGCGACCATCGACGCCCTCTCCGGTGGCCGGTTCCGGCTCGGTCTCGGCGTCTCCGGCCCGCAGGTCTCCGAGGGCTGGCACGGCGTGCGCTTCGGCAAGCCGCTGGGCCGCACCCGCGAGTACGTCGACATCGTCCGGCTGGCGGTCGCCCGCAAGCCGGTGGCCTACGACGGCGAGCACTACACGCTGCCGCTGCCCGACGGCCCCGGCAAGGCGCTGCGGCTCGGCTTCCACCCGCCGCGCGACCGCATCCCGATCTATCTGGCGGCGGTCGGCCCGAAGAACCTGGAGCTGGCCGGCGAGATCGCCGACGGCTGGCTGGCGATCTTCTACGCGCCCGACGCCGCGGGGGAGTATCTGCAGCACATCGAGCGGGGCCGGGTCAGGTCCGGCGCCGGGCTGACCGGCTTCGACGTGGCGCCCACCGTGCCGGTGGTGGTCGGCGACGACATCGCGGCGGGCGCCGACCAGATCCGGCCGTACACGGCGCTGTACGTCGGCGGCATGGGCAGCCGCGAGCAGAATTTCTACAACCAGCTCGCCGTCCGGATGGGCTACGCGGACGCCGCGAAGGAGATCCAGGACCTCTACCTGGACCGCAAGCCGCGCGAGGCGGCGGCCGCGATCCCGCAGGACTTCATCACCCGGACGGCGATGATCGGCCCGAAGGCGCGGATCACCGAACGCATCCGCGAATACGCGGCCGCGGGCGTCGGCACCCTCTCGGTCAGCCCGTACGTGGGCGACCTGGAGAGCGGCATCGCCACCCTGCGCACCGTCGCGGAGGCGTACGAGGCCTCGGGCGTGGCCGAGTAGCCGTGGCCACCGTTCTGCTGCTCCGCCACGGGCGGACCACCGCCAACGCCACCGGGGGTCTCGCCGGCCGGCTGCCGGTCGAGCTGGACGACACCGGCCGGGGCCAGGCCCAGCGGGTCGGTGAGCGGCTGCGCAAGTTGCCGCTCGCCGCCGTGGTGACCAGCCCGCTGATCCGCTGCCGGCAGACCCTGGAGCTGGCCCTGCCGGAGATCGTGCCGGAGGTCGACGAGGGACTGATCGAGTGCGGCTACGGCGACTGGGAGGGCCGCCCGCTCTCCGAACTCGCCGCCGAGCCGCTCTGGCCGGTCGTCCAGCAGCACCCCAGCGCGGTTGTCTTTCCCAACGGCGAGGCGATGGCGGCCATGTCGGCGCGGGCCGTGGCCACGATCCGCCGCTGGGACGCCCTGGTGACCGCCACGCACGGCCCGGAGGCGCTCTGGCTGGCGTGCAGCCACGGCGATGTGATCAAGGCCATCGTGGCCGACGCGATGGGCCTGCACCTCGACGAGTTCCAGCGCCTGGTGGCGGATCCGGCGTCGGTCAGCGTCATCCGCTACACCCCGACCCGCCCGTTCCTGGTACGGCTCAACGACACCGCCGACCTGTCGGCGCTGGTGCCCCCGAAGCCCGCCGAGGGCGCGCTGCCGGAGTCCGACGCGGCCGTGGGCGGTGGCTCAGGCGGCGGCGCGTGAGCACGTTCGGTAGCCGGCGTGTTACCACAGTGTGTGTATGCGTTGCGCCCTCGGCGAACCGTGCCGGTGGGCAGAGCGCTCGCGCGCGCGGGCGGATAGGGTCGAACCCATGACCCACCAGGTGCATGCTTTCGAGCCGCCCGAGCGGTTCGTCGCCGGGACGGTGGGCGAGCCGGGTGACCGGACATTCTTCCTTCAGGCCCGCGGTGGCGGCCGGGTGGTCAGCGTGGCGCTGGAAAAGGTCCAGGTGTCGCTGCTCGCCGAAAAGCTGGAGGAGTTGCTCACCGAGGCCGGCCGCCGGTTCGGCGTCGACCTGCCCGAGGTCCCCGTGCTCGCGATCAACGACAACGAGCCGCTCGACACCCCCGTCGACGAGGAGTTCCGCGTCGGCACGCTCGGCCTCGCCTTCGACGTCGACACCACCACGGTCGTCATCGAGGCGATCGAGGCCGGCGAGGCCGACGCCGAGGTCGAGCTCGGCGAGGACGACGACCCCATCGCCGACGACGATGACGACGACCCGATCGACGACGATGACGACGAGCCCGACGACGACCTCGACCGGCTCCGGGTCCGGCTGACCCCCGAGGCGACCCGCGCGTTCATCGACCGGGCCCGCCGGGTGGTCGCGGCCGGCCGCCCGCCGTGCCCGCTCTGCGGCCAGCCGCTCGACCCGGCCGGCCACCTCTGCCCCCGGCACAACGGCTACCACCGGTGACGACGGAGCCGGCCAGCGTGCTCGAGGAGTCCGACGCCCTCGAGCTGCTCAGCCGTGGCGAGATGGAGCTCGAGGGCCGGCTTGTCGACGCCTCCAACACCACCCTGCGCGCCGAGATCACCCTCGACGGGCTGACCCGGCGCTGCGTCTACAAGCCGGTGCGCGGCGAGCGGCCGCTCTGGGACTTCCCGGACGGCACGCTCGCCGGGCGCGAGGTGTCCGCGTTCCTGGTCTCCCAGGCGACCGGCTGGGGGGCTGGTGCCGCCGACGATCCTGCGCGACGGCCCGCTCGGCCCGGGCGCCTGCCAGCTCTGGATCGACGAGCCGGCGGAGGCCGAGTCCCTGATCGGCTTCGTGCCGGCCTACGACGTGCCGCCGGGCTGGTTCGCGGTCGCCGCGGCCCGTGACGACGACGGCGACGCGTACGCGCTGGCCCACGCCGACGACCCGCGGCTGTCCCGCCTGGCGCTGCTGGACGCGGTCATCAACAACGCCGACCGCAAGGGCGGCCACGTGCTGTATGCCCCCGACGGCCGCATCCACGGCGTCGATCACGGCGTCTGCTTCCACGTGGAGAACAAACTTCGCACGGTGCTCTGGGGCTGGACGGGCAAGGCGATCCCGGCCGAGTCCGTCGAGGTGCTGTCCGCGCTGAGCGCGCAGCTCGACGGCGCGCTGGGCGCGGCTCTGGAGGAGCACCTCACGCTGACCGAGGTGCAGCACGCCCGGCTGCGCGTGCGCCGGCTGCTGCGCGCGGCCCGCTTCCCGAAGCCGCCCCAGGACTGGCCGGCCGTGCCCTGGCCGCCGGTCTGAGGCTTTACTCACGCCCGGCGGTTTTCTGTCGGTGGTGCTGGATAGGCTCCTGACCATGGACGCATGGACGGGGCACGAGGTGCCGACGCTGCCGGGGGCCGCGACGCCGCCCGCGCTTTACGATTCGGCCCGCCGGTCGGTGCAGCCCACGACCCCGGGTGACATCGCGACGATGTACGTCTGCGGCATCACCCCCTACGACGCGACCCATCTCGGCCACGCCGCCACGATGATCACGTTCGACCTGGTCCAGCGCGCCTGGCGCGACGCCGGCCTGGCCGTGCGCTACGTGCAGAACGTCACCGACATCGACGACCCGCTGCTGGAGCGCGCGGCCCGCGACGGCGAGGACTGGGTGGTCCTGGCGATGCGCGAGACGGCCCTGTTCCGCGAGGACATGGAGGCGCTGCGGATGATCCCGCCGGCGCACTACGTCGGCGCGGTCGAGTCCATCCCGGCGATCGCGGCGCACGTGCGCGAGCTGATCGAGGCCGGCGCGGCCTACCGGCTCGACGACGGCACCGGCGACGTCTACTTCGCGATCGAGGCGGCCCCGCGGTTCGGCTACGAGTCCCACCTCTCGCGCGAGGAGATGCTGGCGCTGTCCGCCGAGCGCGGCGGCGACCCGGAGCGCCCGGGCAAGCGCGACCCGCTCGACCCGCTGCTGTGGCGCGGCGCCCGCGACGGCGAGCCCGCCTGGGACGGCGGCGACCTCGGCCCCGGCCGCCCCGGCTGGCACATCGAGTGCGCCACCATCGCCCTGGGCCTGCTCGGCGAGACGATCGACGTGCAGGGCGGCGGCAACGACCTGCTCTACCCGCACCACGAGTGCTCGGCGGCGCACGCCGAGCGGCTCACCGGCACGGCCCCGTTCGCCCGGCACTACGTGCACGCGGGCATGATCGGCCTGAACGGCGAGAAGATGTCGAAGTCCAAGGGCAACCTGGTCTTCGTCTCCCGCCTGCGCGCCGACGGCGTGGACCCGATGGCCGTCCGCGTCGGCCTGCTCGCCGAGCACTATCGCACCGACCGCCAGTGGACAGACGACGTGCTCAAGGCCGGCCAGCAGCGCCTGGCCCGCTGGCGCGAGGCCGCGGCGGCCCCGGCCGGCCCGTCGGGCGAGGGCCTGCTGGCCGCGGTGCGCGAGGCCCTGCGCCACGACCTCGACACCCCGGCGGCCCTGGCCCTGGTCGACGCCTGGTCCGAGGCGGCTGTGTCCGGCGTGGGCGACGATGCCCAGGCGCCGGCTCTGATGGCCTTGACGGTCGACGCCCTCCTGGGCATCCGCCTGTAGTTCGGGGTTGGGCTTTCTTGCGGTTGGTGGGTTGGGCTTGCTCGCGGTTGGTGGGTTGGGCTTGCTCGCGGTTGGTGGGTTGGACTTTCTTGCGGTGGACGGCCGGGCCCGGGGGTGACCACGCACTGCTGGTGGATCGTTTCTATGCAGTGCGTGGTCACCCCCGGCCCCGTCCTTGCATGCTCGCCGGATGCGGCTGGGTGATGGGTCCCGCGCGCCCTGGTTGCCAGCGCGGGCTGGGCGCTCACCGTGCGGATCTGGTCTGGCTGCCGCGCCGGGGTGACGCCAGGGGATTCTTGTCTGGCAGGCCGGGCTGGGTGGTGGGTCGTGCGGACGCACCTCGCCGGTCACGGTGGCGGTCGGTTACCCAAGCGCTGGGCGCGTAACGAACTGCCCCCGGAGACCACCAACATGGGCCTGACCGCGATTGCCGAGCCCTGCGGCGAGGGCATCCGGCTGTGGCGTGGGCATCCGCCTGGGTGGATCGCGGACTCGCGGTGGGCGGGCCACGCCAGTCCTCGCCGGCCGTCCAGAACGCGATGCCTGGTGTCGTGCGGCAGACGCAGCATCAGCAAAAGCCCCCGCCGGGCCGAGGCATCGTCGAAGGACCATGGCACTCGAAGGTCGCTCGACTATTGCCAATTCGGTGGGTTGCCCGAGGTCGATGCGTTCGCGGAGAACCGGCTGGTGACTGCCGTCGAGATCTTCGCAGCCAGCGGCCCGCCTGGAGCCGCGTCCCTGAGTGTCCGGTGTGCTGTCGGCAGGACGATCCCGGTGACAGCGCCCATGAAGCGGTCGTCGGAACCCGTTCCCTCTGCGAGGCGGGTGGTCCATCCGCCCGGAGTGTGGCGGCCGTATTCGCTGACCACCATGCGACACCGCGTCCAGCGCGTGGACCCTGTTCCCGGATGCCGGGTTACCTACCACTCGGTGAACATGCCGTGCCACATTTTGGCAGCTAACCTCTCAAGCCGCCTGTTTGTCGCCGTCCGGCGCGACCTTGATGAGCTGGGGCGAGCACACCGAAGATCTCCAAGATCTGTGAGCGCTGCCCCGCGCAGTACCGCTTCCCGACTCGGCACGTCCAGAGTGGCGTTGATCAGATCGATCACCGATCCACGCCATCCACCGCACGGTCGTCGTGCTCAACGGCCGACCACCCCTGCGAGGCGGGCCGCCGCGCCGGGTGCGAGGACTCCGCACGTCCCGCAGGGCGCCGACGACCCGCGAGAGCCGCCCGCGTGGTCCGATGCGTGATCCTCCAGCCAGTGGATCTTGCACCGGAGAGGGAGCCCGAGTTTCGCCATCTTGTGCGGGCACAGCCGCAAGTCAGGGCCGATGCGAAAGTAGATCTTGCGTATTGCCTGGTCAGCGGCGAGCCGTAAGATTCTCGGAGCCGTGGCCAGCAGGCAGGATGAAGTGGGCGGATGGCGGGTGCCCAGCGGGGCAAGCGATCCAGAAATGGCGAAAGTCGAGAGGGCGAATGGCGCGCTCCGCACCCTCGGCGTCCACGATCGCGCCGCGCCGCAACCGACCGCCTCAGTGACCGGCGAGGTGCGTCGCACGACCCACCACCCACCCCGGCCTGCCCGACACCATCCCCTGGCGTCACCCCGGCGCGGCAGCCAGACCAGATCCGCACGGTGACCGCCCAGCCCGCGCTGGCAACCAGGGCGCGCGGGACCCATCACCCAGCCGCATCCGGCGAGCATGCAAGGACGGGGCCGGGGGTGACCACGCACTGCATAGAAACGACCCACCAGCAGTGCGTGGTCACCCCCGGGCCCGGCCGTCCACCGCAAGCAAGTCCAACCCACCAACCGCGAGCAAGCCCAACCCACTAACCGCAAGCAAGTCGAACCCACCAACCGCAAGCAAGTCCAACCCACCAACCGCAAGCAAGCCCAACCCACCAACCGCAAGAAAGCCCAACCCACCAAACGCAAGAAAGCCCAACCCGAAGGTCAGACCTGACGAAAGTCAGTAGCGCAGGATGACGATCGAAGGCAGCAGCACAGCGCCGTCATCCCTACCTTCAGCGGCATGGAAGAAGCCGCGAACCACAACGCCGCCCGAGCCACAGACCTGACGAAGATCTACGGCCAGGGCGAGACCCGGGTGGTGGCGCTGGACAAGGTCTCCGTGGCGTTCGGCCGCGGGGAGTTCACCGCCATCATGGGCCCCTCCGGCTCCGGCAAGTCCACCTTGATGCACTGCATGGCCGGCCTGGACACCATCACGTCCGGCTCCTCCCGCATCGGCGCGACGGAGCTGACCGGGATGAAGGACGACCAGCTCACCCGGCTGCGCCGCGACAAGGTCGGCTTTGTCTTCCAGGCTTTCCACCTGCTGCCGACGCTGACCGCGGCCGAGAACATCACGCTGCCGCTGGACATCGCCGGCCGCCGGCCGGACCGGGAGTGGCTGGACCAGGTGATCGCCGCCGTCGGGCTGGCCGACCGGCTCGCCCACCGGCCCGGCCAGCTGTCGGGTGGCCAGCAACAGCGCGTCGCCGTAGCCCGCGCGCTGGCCTCCCGGCCGGAGATCATCTTCGCGGACGAGCCGACCGGCAACCTTGACTCCCGCTCCGGCGCCGAGGTGCTGGGGCTGCTGCGCGACTCGGTGCGTGAGTTCGGTCAGAGCGTCGTGATGGTCACCCATGACCCGGTGGCCGCCTCCTCCGCCGGTCGCGTGGTGTTCCTCGCCGACGGGCGCGTCGTCGACGAGCTGCGCGCGCCGACCGCCGACCAGATCCTCGACCGGGTGAAGGCCTTCGACGCCGCGGGGCGGGTGAGCTGACCCATGGTCCGCGCCGCCCTGCGTAATGTGCTCGCGCACCGGGCCCGGCTGCTGCTGACGGCGCTCGCCGTCCTGCTCGGCGTGGCCTTCGTCGCCGGCACCCTGGTCTTCACCAGCACGGTGTCCGCCGCTTACACCGCTAGCGCCGAGGACAGCTTCACCGGCGTCGACGTCCGGCTGCGCGCCGCCCGGAGCGCGGTCGGCCACGACACCGGTCGGTTGCTCGACCGGGACCTGCTGATCCGCGCACGTGCCCTGCCCGGCGCCGCCGCGGTCGTCGGCTCGGTGTCCGGCTTCGCCGCGCTGGCCGGCCCGAACGGGCAGCTGGTCGGCGAGGGCTGGGCCACGACCGGCGCCAACTACGACGGCGCCGACGGCGAGGACGCCCGCTACCCGATGATTCAGGGCCGGGCGCCCGAGACCGGGGGCGAGATCGCCATCGACGCCCGGACCGCCGAGCGCACCGGATACGCCGTCGGCGACACCGTCCGGCTGTCGGTGAGCGGCCCCGTCCGGACGGAGCGGGTCACCGGCATCTTCGCCACCGACGACGGCAACGTCGCCGCGGGCGGCACCCTCACCCTCTTCGACACCGCCACCGGCCAGCGGCTCTTCGCCGAACCCGGCCGCTACAACCAGATCGACCTGACGGTCGCGCCGGGCACCAGCCCCGACCAGCTGAGGCAGCGGGCGCAGGGCCTCCTGGCGTACGGGATCCAGGCCGTCACCGCCGCGGAGCTCGCCGCCGAGCAGGCGCGGATGAACGCCGACAGCTTCCACGCGCTGTCCCAGGTGCTGCTCGCCTGCGCCGGTGTCGCTCTGTTCGTCGGCGCCTTCCTGATCCTCAACAGCTTCACCATGCTGGTCACCCAGCGCACCGGGGAGCTCGCGCTGCTGCGCGCGGTCGGCGCCACCCGCCGCCAGGTGACCCGCTCGGTGCTGGCCGAGGCCGCGGTGGTCGGTCTGGTCGCCTCCGCGGCCGGGCTCGCGGTCGGCATCGGCATCGGGACCGGGGTACGCGCCGTGCTGTCCGCCACCGACGGCACGCTGCCCGACGGCCCCCTGGTCGTCGACGCCACCACGGTCGTCGTCTCGCTGGCCCTCGGCGTCGGCGTCACCCTGTTCGCCGCCTGGCTGCCGGCCCGCCGCGCCGGGCGGGTCTCGCCGATCGCCGCGATGAGCAGCGGGCACGCACCGGTCAGCGCACGGTCGCTGCTGGCGCGGAACATCACCGGTGCCGTGCTGGCCGCCGCCGGTGCCGTGCTGGTGACAGCCGCCACCACCATGGCCGAGGGCGGGCTCTGGCTGGGCGTGGGTGCGGCGCTCCTGCTGACCGGCGTGTTCGTGCTGACCCCGCTGCTGTCCCGGCCGATCATCGCCGCCGCGGCGCCGGCACTGCGCCGGTTCGGGGTCATCGGCACACTGGCCCGGCAGAACGCCGAGCGCGACCCGCGCCGCACCGCGGCCACCGCGTCCGCGCTGACCGTCGGCCTCACCCTGATCGCCGGCCTGACCGTGATCGGCGCCGGCGCGGACCGGGCCGTCCACGAGCTGGCCGCCGCGGACTTCGTTCGCGGCGACTACATCGTCAGCATGGTCGATTCCGGACCGCTGGCGCCGGACGCGGCGACGAAACTGGGCGAGCTGGACGAGGTCACCGCGGTGTCACCCAGGCGCGAGATCCCCGCCCGGGTGGACGGCGTCGAGCAGACGGTGGTCGGCTTCCGCACCGCCGACATCGGCGAGCTGCTCAACCTGGGCATGACCGAGGGCTCGTTCGCCGCCGGGCACACGGCCATCGTCGACGTGGAGACCGCCCGGGCGAAGGGCTGGCGGCTGGGCGACACCATCGACGTCACCTGGCCCGACGGCGTCCCCGACGAGCTGACGATCACCGGCCGCTACGACAGCGACTTCGACGGCGGAGTGAAGACCGACATCTCCGTGATGGACCCGCACCTGGACCGTGTCACCGACACCGAGATCCTGGTCAAGACCAGGGGCGGCGCCGGCGAGGCGGCCGAGCGGACCCTGCGGGCGGCGCTGGGCGACAGCCCGGCGATCCGGATCAAGGACAAGCAGGACCTGGCCGGCGAGATCACCGGCACGGTCGGCGTCATCCTGACCATCCTGTCCGGGATGCTCGGGCTGGCCGTTGTCGTCGCGGTCCTCGGAGTGGTCAACACCCTGGCGATGTCGGTGCACGAACGCGCCCGGGAGATCGGCCTGCTCCGCGCGATCGGCCTGGACCGTACCGGCGTCAAGCGGATGGTCCGCCTGGAGTCGATGGTCATCTCGCTCTTCGGCGGGGTGCTCGGCGTCGGGCTCGGCGTCTTCCTGGGCTGGGCGGTCGGCAAGCTGGTCGCCGCCCTGGGCGTCGACACCTGGGTCCTCGTGCTGCCGTGGGGCCGGCTGGCGCTCTGCCTGGCCGCGGCCGCGCTGGTGGGCGCCCTCGCCGCGCTCTGGCCCGCCCGCCGCGCGGCCGACCTGGACCTGCTCGCCGCGATCAATGCCGAGTGAGGCCCGCGGGCGGACCCGTACTACCGTCAAAACGGTGATCCGCGTCCTGCTCGCCGACGACGAGGCCGTCGTGCGGGCCGGTGTTCGCGCCATTCTGGCCACCGCCCCGGACATCGAGGTGGTGGCCGAGGCCGCCGACGGCCGGGCGGCGGTCGATCTGGCCCGCGCGCACCGGCCGGACGTGGCGCTGCTGGACATCCGGATGCCGGTGCTGGACGGCCTCGGCGCGGCGGCGGAGTTGCGCCGGGCGGCGCCGGACGTGGCCGTGGTCATCCTGACGACGTTCTCCGAGGACGATTACATCACCGCCGCGCTGGACGGCGGCGCGAGTGGCTTCCTGCTCAAGTCCGGCGATCCGTACGAGCTGATGGCGGCGGTGCGGGCGGCGCACGGCGGCGCCGCGTACCTGTCGCCGCGGATCGCGCACCGGGTGATCCAGCAGGTGAGCGGCGGCCGGCTGAGCCGGCGGACCGCGGCGCGCGAGCGGATCGCGGTGCTCAGCCCCCGCGAGCGGGAGGTGCTGGCACTGGTCGGCGCCGGCTTGTCCAACGCCGAGATCGGCGAGCGGCTGTTCCTGGTGGAGGGCACGGTCAAGGCGTACGTGAGCGCGGTGCTGAACCGCCTGGAGGTGCGGAACCGCGTCCAGGCGGCGGTGCTGGCGTACGAGGCCGGCCTGATCCCGCCGGGCACCGATTACTGACTTTCGCCAGATGTGCGGCCCGGGCACCGGCGCGTAGCGTGCTGCGCCATGCGCCTGCTGAGCATCCGGCGGGGCGTCGACCTCCTGGTGTGGCTCGCGGTCGGCGCGCCGGTCTTCTTCACCTACGACCTGGCCGTGCCGTTCGCCGGGCGGGTGGTCGTGGTCCTGCTCCTGGGAGTGGCGGTCGCCGTGGGGCGGCGGCACCCGGTCGTGGCGGCCGCCGTGCCGGTCGGACTGAGCCTGGCCGCGTCGCCGGAGCTGTATACCGACATGTTCATGATCGCCATGATCGTGCTGAGCTTCCTGCTCGGCCGGCGGACCGCGGAGCTGCGTACCGGCCTGCTGTTCTTCGGCGGGGTGTGTCTCGCCGGGCTGGTGCTGGTGGCGGTCCGGCCCGGCGCGTCGCTGTCGACCTGGCTGACCCTGCTCGGTGCCGCCCTGCTGAACCTGATGATCCCCTGGCTGGCTGGCCGGTACGCCCGCCAGCACGACGAACTGGTCCGGGCCGGCTGGGAGCTCGCCGAACGGCTGGAGCGGGAACAGGAGCTGATCGGCGAACGGATGCGGTTGCGGGAGCGGTCCCGGATCGCCGCCGACATGCACGATTCGCTGGGTCACGAGCTGAGCCTGCTCGCGCTGCGCGCCGCCGCGCTGCAGGTGGACCCGGGGCTGAACGCCTCCGCCCGGACCGCCGCGGGTGAACTGCGGGAGTCCGCGGCCCGGACCACCGAGCGCCTCCGAGAGGTCATCACGGTGCTGCGGGAGGACACTGACCCGGCGCCGGTGCTGCCGCTCGGCGACACTGTGGCCGCCCTGGTCGAACGGGCCGCCGATTCGTCGATGGCGGTGACCTTGGACGGCACGCTGCCCGCGCTGCCGCCGATGGCGGACCGCGCGGCGTACCGGGTGGTGCAGGAGGCCCTGACCAACGCGGCCAAACACGCGCCGGGCGCCGCCGTCACCGTGCGGCTCGGCGTCGACGCCCCGGCCCGGGAAGCGATCATTACGGTGACCAGCGCGGCGCCGCCGGCGGGTCCGCTGCCCGGGGCGGGGCCCGGCGGCTACGGGCTGGTCACCCTGGATGAGCGCGTCCGGCTGGCCGGCGGGCGGCTGCGAGCGCGCCCGGCGGGCGGCGGTTTCGAGGTGACCGCCCGGCTGCCGCTCGACGCCGGGGCCGCGGCCGCCCGGCCGGGCGCGCGGCGGAAGCTCGACCTGGCGCGCCGGCGGGCGCGGCGCAGCATCCTGGGCGCGATCTGGGTGCCGTCGGTGGTCCTGGTCGCCGTGCTGGCGCTGAGCTTCGGGTACGACGTCTACACCGCGCCGCGGTCGGTGCTCGGCCCGCAGGTGTACGCCCAGCTGCGCATCGGAGAGAGCGAGCCGTCCGTGGCACCCCGGCTGCCGGCGTATCAGGCGGACAACGCCGAACGGCCGGAGGGCGCGCCGAGAGATCCACCGGGCACGGACGAGTGCCGCTTCTACCGGACCGTCGCGCGCTCGCTGTCGCCGGCGTACCGATTGTGCTTCACCGCCGGTCTGCTGTCGCACAAGGACGTCGTCATGCGAGGGTGAGGCCCGGATCCGGGTCGGGCTCGGGGGCCGGCGCTGGGATGCGGTATTCCTCGGTGAGCGTCGTCATCGGGCCCGGCCAGGTCGCCTGGGCCACCTCGATCGGCTTGCGGGTCTCGTCGAACGCCACGTGCAGCAGGTGCAGCACCGGGGTGTCCGGGCGGATCTGCAGGATCTCCGCCTCCTCCCGGCTGGGCTGCCGGGCGCTGATGGTGTCGGTCGCCGACGCGTAGCGCCGCCCGATCGCCTCCTCGGCCTCCTGGTAGAGCGGCCGGCCGAACGACTCGGCCCGCTCCAGCGACGTCCCGGTCGCGTCGGTCACCCGGAACCACGACGCGCCCACCTCGACCGTGGCGTCGTCGGCGCGCACCAGGTGCCGCCGTACCAGCATCTCGGTGCCGTCGCGGACGCCGAACGCGTCCGCCACCTCGGGCGGCGCGGCCTCGCGGCCGACACCGGCGAGCTGCTGGCGGTACCGGGCGGCCAGGTCCGCGTGGTAGCCGCGGTGGGCGCCGTACCGGCCGCGGGAGAGCCGGTTGAGCCGGCGGCGGGTGCCGCGGACGTACGTGCCGGAGCCCGGCTTGGTGATCAGGATGCCCTCGACCCGGAGCTGGTCGACGGTGCGCTGCACGGTCTGCTTGGCCACGCCGAACATCTCGGCCATCGCGGGGATCGAGGGGAGCCGCTCGCCGGGATTCCAGTCGCCGCGGCGGATGCGTTCGCGCAGCTGGGCGGCGATCTGCCGGTGCGGGAACTCGGCGGCGCCGGGATTGATCGTCATGGCACATCTCCAGACCCTAGGTTCCTAGGATGCGTTACCCGGCGTGCCCCGGGCGACAGCGACACGCGGAAAACCCGGTCGACCGCGCGGGCCTGGGCATCGAGCATGGTGGACATGCTGAGCCCCGAGATCCTCGAATATTACGAACGCGGCGGTGAGCGCCTGCGCCTCGCCGCCGGCACCGGCCGCCTGGAGTTCCTGCGCACCTGGGACGTGCTGACCCGGGTGCTGCCGCCCGCGCCGGCCCGGATCGTCGACGTCGGCGGGGCCACCGGGGTCTACGCCCGTCCGCTGGCCGAGGCCGGCTACGCCGTACAGGTGATCGATCCGGTCCCGGACCACGTGGCCGCCGCCGGCGCGCTGCCCGGGGTGACCGCCGTGCCGGGTGACGCGCGGCAGCTGCCCTGCCCGGATGCGAGCGCCGACGCCGTGCTGCTGTTCGGCCCGCTCTATCACCTGCCGGACCGCGCGGACCGGGTCATGGCGTGGCGCGAGGCCGCGCGGGCCGTCCGGCCGGGCGGGGTGGTTGTCGGCGCGGTGATCAGCCGCTTCGCTTCGCTGCTCGACGGCGTCGTGAAGGGCTACTTCGCCGACCCGGAGTTCGTGTCGATCGTGGACCGGGCGCTGGGCGACGGCGTGCATCTCAACGCCGGTGCGGAGTCGAGGTGGTTCACCAGCGCCTACTTCCACCGCCCCGAGGAGCCGGCCGCCGAGGCGGCCGAGGCCGGTCTGGATGCCCCGCGCACGGTCGCGGTGGAGGGGCCGGTGTGGACGACCGGTACGCGGCTGACGGACTTCCTCGCCGACGAGCGGTTGACCGGCATCATGCTCGACAAGCTGCGCCGCGTCGAGGACGAGCCGAGCCTGCTGGGCGCGAGCAGCCACCTGCTGACGATCGCCCGCCGCCCGTCCCCCTAGGCTGTCCCCACCTGGATGAGAGGAGCCCTGGCGTGGAGGCACTGCGGTTGATCCTGCGGTACGCGCATCTGATCGGTTTCGCGTTGCTGCTCGGCGGCGCGATCGCGCAGTTCGTCTCGGGCAAGCTGCGGATCAACCCGGCGATGCTGTGGGGCTCGATCATCCAGGTGCTCACCGGCCTGGCGCTGGCGGCGCCGTTGCGCGGCGGCGGTGACGACGAGCCCAGCCCGGTGAAACTGGCCGTGAAGCTGGTGATCGCGATCCTGATCTTCATCATGGTCTTCGTGCCGCGCAAGCGCGCCGAGGTCAACCGGGGCCACTTCATCGGCATCATCGCCATGACGCTGATCAACGCCGCGGTCGCCACGTTCTGGCGCTGATCAGCCCTCCAGCATCGGCGCGAGCCCGTCCAGCAGGCGCCGCAGGCCGAAGTCCAGCAGCCGGTCCATCATGAGAAGCAGCAGCTCCTCCTTGCCGGCCACGTGCGGGTAGAGCGACATCGGGTGGATCGGAGGTGGCCGGATGCGACGCTGGTCCCGTATGTGGTGATCGTGTCGGTCGCGGTGTAGCTCTATCTGCTATGCAGCAGATAGAAGTCTGGCGATCAAGCCTGTATCGGTCACATACTTGCTGTGCGTCACCTCAAGGAGGCGTTGCGCAACCAGGAAGGCGGCGGCATCGGCAGGATGCCACTGGTCTCCATCCCCGCGCGAGGGGGAGGGGAACCCCCGAAACGCCTACCCCGACGCACCTGTCTCCTCCCGTAAGCCTCGTGAAGGAGGAGCGATGAGGGTGTATTACCGGGGGCCGCGGGCGCTGATCACCGCGGATGCGATCACCGTCGCCCAATCGGCGTCGCGAAGCTATGCCCTGTCGGAACTCGCCGACGTCTACATTATCCGGCAGCAGGCCGCCCGAGGCCCGGGCGGCGCGCGCTCGATGGGCGTGTCGGCGCTGGTCGGCAGCCTTGTGATCGTGCCGGTCGCCGGGCGGGCGTCCGTCGCGCTGGCCGCTGTCATCTTTGTCGGGCTGCTGGTGTGCGCCTTCGTGTGCCTGCGGGTGGGCCCGCCTGCTCATCATGAGCTGGTGGCTACGTACCGAGGCCGGCGGGTGCTCGTGTTCGCGTCGGACGACCAGCGGGAATTCAACCAGGTGTGCCGAGGCCTCCAGCGTGCCCGGGAGCAACAACGCTGACCGCGACCCGGCTATCTGCCATATGGCTGTTAGATGCCTCGCACTTGTCACGCAAAAGCATGAACGAATCATGCGAAACCCTCGCGTGGCTGCCTCGTTTTTGGCAGTGTGAACCCCGTGGAGGAGCGTGCTTCCCCTCGTCGAAGCTGCTATGTTGCACTTAGCAACGTAGCTAACAGGCGTATCCCCTGCAGAGGGCGGGCCTGGGTATCAGCGAGGCGGGGTCGTATGGGAGCCGCGCGGGATGAGCCACCTGCTGTCGCTCGGCGGCGGGTGCGTCGCGAGCTGCGCAAGGCTCGCCTCGCCCTCGGCCTCGTCCAGAGCGACGTGGCTGACCGGCTCAGGTGGTCCTTGTCGAAGGTGCAGCGTATCGAGAACGGCGACGTCGGGATCTCGATCACCGATCTGCAGGCGCTCCTCGGCGTCTATGGCGTCCACGACGAAGCGACCGTCCGGCAACTGACGAAGGACGCGGCGATCTCGCGCCGGCAGCGCTGGTCGGTGCCGGCGGAATATCGCGAACACCTGACGCCCGGCCTGCGCCAGCTGATGCAGTTCGAGGCGGAGGCGACGGCCATCAGGGCCTATCAGCCGTTCTTCATCCCCGGTGTGGTCCAGACCCCGGCGATGGCGGAGCACCTGCTCGGCTGGTTCGACAAAACGCTGACCGACGAAGACCGAAAGGTTCGGTTCGATGTCCGGATGATGCGCTCCAAGCGCATCATCGACCATGAGGATGCGCCGACCTACCTCCTCATGCTGGATGAGGGTGTCCTTGGCCGGGAGGTCGGCGGCCGCGCCATCATGGTGGATCAACTCGAGGCCGTCGCGAAGATTGCCCAGCGTCCCAACGTCCACATCAGAATCGTCAAATTGTCCGACGGTGCGTGGGTCGGCATGCTCGGCGCTTTCACGGTTCTCGACCTCAGTGAAGATCCCGAGGACGCGGTGCTCTATCGGGAGGACTATGCCACCGATGCGATCGAGCACGATACGAAGCGGGTGACCTTTTATCGTGCCAGATTCGAGGACATGTGGCAGCGGTGCTACGGCGAGGCTGACTCGTTGCGGTTGATCAGCGCGCAGGTCGGGGTCCTTCGTGCGTCGATGATCCGAGGTGCGTGACGACGTGCCGCAGGCCGGACCTTCCGGGCGTATGGGCCTCCAGGCCCTCATGATCACGCGAGGTGTCGCGTGCTTCGGCCTTACCGGGACGAAGACCTTCACGGGAAAGTTTGAAGATCCGTGGTCGAATGGTTGAAAAGTTCGTATTGCGCTGATAGTGCATGCGTAGAGGTTGCAAGGATCGCGCCCGACGCGGTCGGGCTGCGGGATTCCAAGAATCCCGATCTGCCGTTTCTGCGGTTCAGCAACGCTGAGTGGTCGACGTTCACCGAAGCAATCAAGGCCGGTGAGTTTCAAGGTCGGTAGAACATGATCGTGCCCCGGTTTCCGGCCGGGGCGCGATCATTTATTTTCGGTTTGTGTGGCAGAGCAAGTACTCTGTGTAGCTCCGGCCATGGAGGCGAAAATGCAGATCGATCCTGACATGCCGCTTCACTGGATAAAACGATGTGCCGACACCGCCTGTATTGAGGTCGCGCAGCATGACACGGGCATTCACATGCGAGACAGCAAGGACCCGGACGGGCCGGTGCTGACGTTCACCGGTGAGCAGTGGGTCTCGTTCACGGCGGCGGTCGCCGCCGGCGAGTTCGATCGCGATTGACCTCCGCCACGACCCCGCGCGAGGCGGGGCCGTGCCGGCGAGTCGCGCCTACCAGGAGCCGGCGGTCGGGCCCGCCGAGCCGCCCCGGCGGCGCAGGTACTTCTCGAACTCGTTGGCGATCTCGTCGCCGGTCAGCGGCTTGATCCCCTCGTCGCCGACCCGTTCCTCCAGCTCGCGCACGTAGTCGCCGAGCTCGGTGTCCTGCTCGGCGGCGGCGCGGACGCGCTTTTCCCACTCGTCGGCCTCCTCGGCGAGGTCGGCCAGTGGCACGGGCAGGTCCAGCACGTCCTCGAGGCGGCTCAGCAGGGCGAGCGTCGCCTTCGGGCACGGCGGGTTGTTCGCGTAGTGCGGGACGTGCACCCAGAACGACAGGGCGTCCACGTCGGCGCGGTCCGCGGCCTCCTGCAGCACGCCGACGATGCCGGTCGGGCCGTCGTAGCGGGTCGGGACGACCTTGTACTTCTCCGCGACCTCCTTCTCCGACGCGGACCCGCTGATCGGCAGCGGCCGGGTGTACGGCACGTCCGCGAGCAGCGCGCCCAGCAGCACCACGCGGTTGACCTCGAGGCTGTGGCAGACCTCGAGGATCTGCTCGCAGAAGGTGCGCCAGCGCATGCTCGGCTCGATGCCGCGGATCAGCACCACGTCGCGGTCGGTGCCGGGCGGGCTGGCCACGCTGAACCGGGTGGTCGGCCACTCGATCTTGCGGGTCTCGCCCTCGGTCATGGTGATCGTCGGCCTGCTGACCTGGAAGTCGTAGAACTCCTCGGGATCGATGGTGGTGATCTCGCGGGCCTGCCACACCTGCTCGAGGTGCTCCACCGCGGCCGTCGACGCGTCGGCCGCGTCGTTCCACCCTTCGAACGCGGCGATCGCCACGGGGGAGCGCAGCAGGGGTAGACCGTCGAACTCTGTCACGGTGCCAACCTTTCGTACCTCACGTACGCAAAGCCTACGTGTACGCGCGAGATCCCACCCGATGGCCGCGCCGACCCCCGGCTTTGCGTGGAGAGCCCGGTCACAGTGTGTCCACCTGTCGGACGGTGTCGTTCGATCTGCGGGGGATGTGCGATTAGCCTTGCATGGTGCCGAATTCCTTCCTTGCCGCGCTGACCGATCGGATCCTCGTCGCCGACGGAGCGATGGGCACGATGCTGCAGGCCGCCGACCTCGACGTGGGCATCGACTTCCAGGATCTCGAGGGCTGCAACGAGATCCTCAACGTGACCAGGCCCGACGTGGTCCGCGGCGTGCACGAGGCATACCTGGCCGCCGGTGCCGACTGCGTCGAGACCAACACCTTCGGTGCGAATCTCGGCAACCTCGGCGATTACGACATCCAGCATCGGATCCGCGAGCTGTCGGTGGCCGGGGCGGCGGTCGCCCGCGAGGCGGCCGACGCGTTCTCGACCCCCGAGCAGCCCCGGTACGTCCTGGGCTCGATCGGTCCCGGCACCAAGCTGCCCACCCTCGGGCACACCCACTACACCACGCTGCGTGACGCCTACCACGACAACGCGGCCGGCCTGGTGCTCGGCGGCGCCGACGCGCTGATCATCGAGACCTGTCAGGACCTGCTGCAGACCAAGGCCGCGGTGGTCGGCGCGCACCGGGCGATGGCCGAGGTCGGCCGGGAGGTGCCGATCATCTGCCACGTGACCGTGGAGACCACCGGCACGATGCTGCTGGGCAGCGAGATCGGCGCGGCGCTGACCGCGCTGGAGCCGCTCGGCATCGACCTCATCGGACTGAACTGCGCCACCGGCCCGGCCGAGATGACCGAGCACCTGCGGTATCTGTCGCAGTCGGCGACCGTACCGGTGTCGGTCATGCCGAATGCCGGCCTGCCGGTGCTCGCCGCAGGCGGGGCCTACTACCCGCTCACGCCGGAGGAGCTCGCCGAGGCCTTGGAGCGCTTCGTCCTGCAGTACGGCGTCTCCCTGGTCGGTGGCTGCTGCGGCACCACGCCCGCGCACATCGAGGCCGTCGTCGACCGGGTCCGCGGCCTCAAGGCGGCCCCCCGCTCCGTCTCGCATGCCCCCGCGGCGGCGTCGATCTACCACGAGGTGCCGTTCCGGCAGGACGCCGGCGTGCTGATGGTCGGCGAGCGCACCAACGCCAACGGCTCGAAGGCGTTCCGCGAGCCGATGCTGGCCGGCGACTGGCAGGCCTGCGTGGAGATCGCCCGCAGCCAGGCCCGCGACGGCTCGCACCTGCTCGACCTCTGCGTCGACTACGTGGGCCGCGACGGCACCGCGGACATGCGCGAGCTGGCCGGCCGCTTCGCTACCGCGTCGACCCTGCCGATCATGCTCGACTCCACCGAGCCGCAGGTCGTCGAGGCGGGCCTGGAGATGCTCGGCGGCCGCTGCGTGGTCAACTCGGTCAACTACGAGGACGGCGACGGCCCCGGCTCCCGCTACGCCCGGATGATGCCGATCGTCAAGGAGCACGGCGCGGCGGTGGTCGCGCTGACCATCGACGAGGAGGGCCAGGCCCGCGACGCCGGCTGGAAGGTGCGGGTCGCCGCCCGGCTCATCGACGACCTGACCGGCACCTGGGGCATGAACCGGTCCGACATCCTGGTCGACTGCCTGACCTTCCCGATCGCCACCGGCCAGGAGGAGACCCGCCGCGACGGCCTGGAGACGATCGAGGCGATCCGGCGGATCAGCGAGCTGTACCCGGGCGTCAACTTCACCCTCGGCGTCTCCAACATCTCGTTCGGCCTGAACCCGGCGGCCCGCCAGGTGCTCAACTCGGTCTTCCTGCACGAGTGCGTCCAGGCGGGGATGACCAGCGCGATCGTGCACGCCAGCAAGATCCTGCCGATGTCCAAGATCCCGGAGGAGCAGCGCCAGGTCGCGCTGGACATGGTGTACGACCGCCGCGCGGAGGGCTACGACCCGCTGCAGAAGTTCCTGCAGCTCTTCGAGGGCGTCGACGTGAAGTCGGCCCGCGAGTCCCGCGCGCAGGAGCTGGCGTCGCTGCCGCTGGAGGAGCGCCTCAAGCGCCGCATCATCGACGGCGAGCGCAAGGGCCTCGAAGAAGACCTGCTGGCGGCGCTGCGGACCAAGCCGGCGCTGGCGATCGTCAACGACGTGCTGCTCGACGGCATGAAGACGGTCGGCGAGCTGTTCGGCTCCGGCCAGATGCAGCTGCCGTTCGTGCTGCAGTCCGCCGAGGTGATGAAGGCGGCGGTGGCGCTCCTCGAGCCGCACATGGAGAAGAACACCGACGACGAGGGCAAGGGCCGCATCGTGCTCGCCACGGTCAAAGGCGACGTGCACGACATCGGCAAGAACCTGGTCGACATCATCCTGAGCAACAACGGCTACGAGGTCGTCAACATCGGCATCAAGCAGCCGATCAACGCGATCATCGAGGCGGCCGAGCAGCACCAGGCGGACGCGATCGGCATGTCCGGCCTGCTGGTGAAGAGCACGGTCGTGATGAAGGAGAACCTGCAGGAGATGGCGACGCGCGGCGTCGCGGCGCGATATCCGGTGATGCTCGGCGGCGCGGCGCTGACCCGCGCGTACGTCGAGGACGACCTCCGCTCGCAGTACGAGGGCGAGGTGCACTACGCCCGGGACGCGTTCGAGGGCCTGTCGCTGATGGACAAGGTGATGACGGCCAAGCGCGGCGGCGCCCCGGTGATCGACCCCGCCCGGGAGGCGGCGCTCGCCGCCCGCCGAGCACGCCGCGAGAAGCAGCGCGCCATGGTCTCGGACAACCTGCCGCCGCTGGACGACACCTCGGTCCGCTCGGACGTGGCCACCGACGTCGACGTCCCGACACCCCCGTTCTTCGGCACCCGGGTCATCAAGGGCATCCCGCTCAACGACTACGCGTCGATGCTCGACGAACGCGCGACCTTCCTGGGCCAGTGGGGGCTCAAGGCGGCCCGCGGCGGCACCGGCCCGTCGTACGAGGAACTGGTGGAGACGGAGGGCCGGCCCCGCCTGCGCTACTGGCTGGACCGCCTGGCCGCGGACCACGTCCTGGAGGCGGCGGTCGTCTACGGCTACTTCCCGGCATACTCCGAAGGCAACACCCTGGTGGTGCTGGACGAGAACGGCGCCGCGGAACGGGCCCGCTTCACGTTCCCCCGCCAGCGCCAGGAACGCCGCCTGTGCCTGGCGGACTTCTTCAAGCCCCGAGGCGCCGCGGGCGAGCTCGACGTGGTGGGCCTGCAACTGGTGACGGTGGGCCAGCCGGTCAGCGAATACACGGCGAAGATGTTCGCCCGCAACGAATACCGCGACTACCTCGAAGTGCACGGCCTGTCGGTCCAGCTGACCGAGGCCCTGGCGGAATACTGGCACCGCCGGGTGCGCTCCGAGCTGATCCTGCCCGGCGGCGCGGCGGTGGGCGCGACCGACCCGGCCGACCTGGCCGGCATCCTGAAGAACGACTACCGAGGCTGCCGGTACGCCTTCGGCTACCCGGCCTGCCCCGACCTGGAAGACCGCGCGAAGGTGGTCGACCTGCTGGACGCGGGCCGCATCGGAGTGGCGCTGTCCGAGGAATTCCAGCTGTATCCGGAACAATCAACCGACGCGATCATCACCCACCACCCGGACGCCAACTACTTCAACGCCAAGTAGCCGGCTCACCCCCATCCGAGCGAGACCGTCGGAAGCTGCCACTGTCCGCCCGCAGCCTGCAGTCCCGAGCGTTGCAGGACCTGGACAGCACCGTACGGGACGGGGTTGCGATCCCAACCTCGGATCAGCACTAACTGATCAACAGTCGACAACGCGTTCCACCAGTCCTGCAGCGACTTCGGCATACGTCCAGTGTGGCAGCCAGCGCGGCGACCCGACCAGTACGCGAGCCGTCGTCGTCCGTCTGTGTCCGCGACCTCGGACGGCTGTCCGGCGCCGCCTCGGCCTAGTCGTCATCGTCCGGGCCTTTTGCTGTCACGTCGCGGAGCCTCAGGTAATGCTGGCGGAGCGGCGGGTCCAGGTGCTCGATCGCATAGCGGAGGGTGACCCGGGGGGCGGTCGCCGCGTGTCGGTCGAGGAAATCGATGAGCTGCGCCTGGTCGGACTTGCCGGCTTCCCGCAGGAGCCCGCCGACCGCCTTGTTGACGTAGTCCTCGTGGTCGTTGATGAGGATCTCGGCGATGGCGAACGTATCGTCCACCTCGCCCCGGCGAACGAAGTGCAGTGTCGCGAAGATGGCCAGCCGTCGCTCCCACCAGTCGCCCGCGCGGGCCAGGTCGTAGAGCACTGTCCGCGGCTTGTCGAAGAGGTACCCGCCGACAACGTGGTGGCCGCTGAGGTCCACCAGGTCCCACGTGTTGATGCGGTCGGTGCGTCGCAGGTAGAGCTCGTACAGCTCGGTCCGCAGGGCCTCGGTGGTCGCCTTGCGGGTGAATTGCTTGCCCATGATGCTCAGCGCACCCACCCGCTGGTGGTGCTCCGGGCTCTGCAGCAGCTGGTCGATATCGTCGAGCGGCAGGTCGACGAACTCGCGGGCGAGAGCGAAG
>NZ_QHHV01000589.1:0-798 GCF_003947245.1 Actinoplanes sp. ATCC 53533
TCTCGCCGGGCTTTGAGCACCGCCCACCTGCGGAAACGCCGGTGGGCGTTTTGCTGTCTGGGGGCAGGGCGGACCCAGCCAAGGATCTTGTGGTCTCAGTCTTGGTCTCATTCGTGTGCGCGGTTGGTCACCCGTACCGAGTAGGCCGGCGTAGGACCACCCGAGCGGGGAGACTGCGACATGCGCGAGAGTGCGACCGAGGGCGACGTTCTGCAGGCGATTGTCAAGGCCATCGAGGCTCTCTTCGACCGCTCACGGCGGATGGAACTCGGCCTCCTCACCAACAGCGTCGACTACGTCAAAGATCACGGGCGCCGGCAGATATACCGCCTGCGTCACGCCGTGGAGATGAGCCACCCGTGGTGCAGGTCAAGTCCGGGTGTTCTTTCATTCTTGGTCTCCTTGGGATGGTTCGGGCGGATTGGGTGGGTTCCAGCGTCGGTGCTGGTGGTAGCCGGGGGGCCGGTCTCGCAGTTGGCGCAGTCGGTCGAGTTCGGTGGGGTCGGCGGTGATGATCCAGTGTTTGTCGTCGCTGGCGCGGTGGGCGGTGACCCATCCCCGGTAGATCCAGGTGTAGGCCGTCGCGGTCGGCATGCGCAGAGCCGCGGCCAGCCCGGCGACCGACCATTCGTGCTCCGCCAAGACCGTCACGGGGGTGTTGTGGTGCTGGGTGCGGATGCCGCGTTGGTGCAGGATGGTGCGGACCTGCTCAACGCCGAAGCGGTTGGTGCGTTTGGGTGGGCGCAGCCCATCGGCGTTGAGCGCGTCGGCGATCTGCCGAGCGGTGTGCCCGGCGGC
>NZ_QHHV01000590.1:0-712 GCF_003947245.1 Actinoplanes sp. ATCC 53533
GTTCTTCCGGACCGTGCGGGAGCAGTTCCTCGTCGAGATCGGCTCCGGCCGCGAACTCGACGACATGATCGCGCTGAACACGCTGTTCACCGCGTGGGTCGAGACCGTCTACCACCGCCGCACGCATTCCGAGACCGGCGAGGCCCCGCTGGAGCGCTGGCAGCCGGTCGGCACCCCGGCGTTGCCGTCGCCGCAGCTGCTGCGGGAGGCGTTCCTGTGGTCGGAATGGCGCACCGTCACCAAAACCGCCACCGTCGGTCTGCACGGCAACCACTACGAAGTCGACGCCGCTCTGGTCGGGCGCAAGATCGAACTCGTCTTCGACCCGTTCGATCTCACCGCCCTCGAGGTCCGCTGGCACGGCAGATCGATGGGCAAGGCGATCCCACACAAGATCGGCCGGCACGTGCACCACAAGGCCCGCCCCGACGACACCACACCACCGCAGCCGGCGGTAACCGGGATCGACTACCTGCGCCTGGTCGAGGCCGAACACACAGCCGAACTGGCCACCAAACTGCGTTACTCGCAACTGGACGACGACCAACTGCCCGGCCAACTCACCCTGCCCGGCACCGACCCGACAGACGAGGTGCCGGCGTGATCGACAAACTGCAAGCGCACTACGGCTTCACCCGCACCCCGTTCGGCAGAGCCCTGGCACCGCAGATGCTGCACCGCCACGGCGGCCACGCCGAAGCCGTCGCCCGCA
>NZ_QHHV01000591.1:0-658 GCF_003947245.1 Actinoplanes sp. ATCC 53533
AAAGCACGATCACGGAGTGGCCGTCGGCGAACCTCCACTCGTCGACCTGCGGCTTGACATTGATCCGCCGCACGTCCGCGCGCCGGGCCAGGCCGGCCATGTCGATCTCGTTGTCGAAGTGGCCGATGTTGCCGACGATGGCCTGATGCTTCATCCGGGCCATGTGCTCGCTGGTGATGACGTCGAAGCAGCCGGTCGCGGTGATGAAGATGTCGGCGGTTCCGACCACGTCGTCCATGGTGGCGACCTGATAGCCGTCCATCGCGGCCTGCAGCGCGCAGATCGGATCGACCTCGGCGACGACGACCCGGGCGCCCTGGCCACGCAACGACTCGGCGCAGCCCTTGCCGACATCGCCATAGCCGAAGACCACGGCGACCTTGCCACCGATGAGCACGTCGGTGGCCCGGTTGATGCCGTCGATCAGCGAGTGCCGGCAGCCGTACTTGTTGTCGAACTTGCTCTTGGTCACCGAGTCGTTGACGTTGATCGCCGGGAAGAGCAGCGTCCCCTGCTGCTGCATCTCATAGAGGCGGTGCACGCCGGTGGTGGTCTCCTCGGTGACACCCTTGATGCTCGCGGCGACCCTGGTCCAGCGCCGGTCATCCGCGGCCAGGCTGCGCTGCAACACGGACAGGATGACGGCATATTCCTCGGA
>NZ_QHHV01000592.1:0-835 GCF_003947245.1 Actinoplanes sp. ATCC 53533
TCGTGCGCACCCACCAGATCAACGCGCGCATGCGAGTCCTGCACGTCGACGACCGCCAGCAGCCAGGCCTGTGGATGGCCGACGCCGCCGCATGGTCATTCCAACGGGCCTTGGCTTACGACGAACCGCAATGGTGGAGCCGTATCACAGAGATTTCCAGCATCATCGACGCCCGCACCGGCGCAGAACTGTCCCTAGACAGCAACAGGGCCGCTCCACCCAGTGGCGAACGCGGCCCCGAACACCTGAGCCAAAGTGCTCAAGCGCCCTTGTTGACCAATCAATGGTACACCCTCACCGGCGGCACCACGAACAGGACGCTAGGCCCCGGGCAGGTCTTCACCAGCCTTCTGCACCAGATCGAAGCCGCCCACAGCCGTGATCTCCAACAGCACGTACTGCGCCAGGTCGTCGAGCTGAACCGTGGAGTTGCCGAGCTAACCGCAGCCATCCATTCATCGACAGAGGTCGGCCAGCCCGCAGTCTCGACCGGGCACACCAGCATCACGCCAGCGCTCGATCCGGCCGACCCAGTACCCCTGCACGACGAGGTCACAGAACCCACCATCGACTGACAGGGTGACAGCGCGCCGCGATACAGGCCCGGATGGGCGAGGCGTTCCGCCCGGCCCTAAAGAGTCGGCAGGGAACCGGGCCCTGAACGGCGACTCTCCGCAAGACGACCAACGACTCGCCTGCTAGGCGCCGAGCACGTGGGCCAGTTCTTCCTCGACGGACCCAGGTCACCTGCTCCACGATCTACTTACCGCGGTCGTCGTACTCGCCGATGTGATCGGTGGCGAGGCCTTCGAGTGCTGCAGGTGTCCTGTCCGTA
>NZ_QHHV01000593.1:0-767 GCF_003947245.1 Actinoplanes sp. ATCC 53533
AGGTCGAAAGAGCTCTGACCTGACGCGAGACTCAACGCCGTGTCCAGTGGCAGGTGCAGTAGTTCTCCCTGCCAGGCCAGGTAGATGCCGATCGACCGGATCGCGAAGCGGTCCTCGACATCACACATCACGTAGCCCAGAAGCTGGTCGACAAAGGCACCCATCGACGGCGCCGGCTCCAGATAGGTCTTGACGTCGACCAAGGTGCCGCCGAGGACGAGATCACCGATCGCGAACGCCTCATCGAAGACCGGGCGGATGACCCGCGGGCCGCCGAGCCGCGCCATGGCTGGATGACCGCGGGTGACATAGGTGTGCCACAGCGTCTCCAACGCCTCTACGACGTCAGGACTTGGGCCCTGGTTCCCGAGCATGGTCAGCCATAGGTGGTAGGACCGCCGCCACTGTTCAGCGTCTGGGGCCTTCAGCCCTCGTAGAATGCCGGCGTACTGGCAGAGCATCCACGCATTACGAAGGAGTTCGGACGCGGGCTCAGGCGGCACCCAGTTCCCCGGCCGTCGCCACACTCCGAGCCCGCCGTCGGCACTGCTCCCAACTACTGGTTGGAGACCGGCGGCCTGCAGGACACGTGCGGCTTCCTCGCGAGCAACCATGTCGAATATATCGGCGTAGGGGACTGTGTCGGCCAGGTCGAGACCGATGGCCCACTCGATGGCACCACCAACCGCAGCTCGCACGCCGCTATCAAGCCCGGTCACGACCGGAGGCAGCCGCTGCACCTGCGCGTTCCAGACGGCGACGAGGGC
>NZ_QHHV01000594.1:0-795 GCF_003947245.1 Actinoplanes sp. ATCC 53533
CCGCGCACTGGTTCGTCATGGTCTCGTTCATGATCTTGTTCCTGCTGGTGGTCGAGGCCTACTTCGAGGTGGTCGACCCCGAGGGCGGCCTGCCGATCATCGGCCACTGGACGGTGTACGGCCTGGTCACCGAGATCATCGGCGTCCTCGGCCTGGCCGGCATCCTGGTGCTGGTCGCGATCCGGCAGCGGGACAAGCGGAAGAAGCTCTCCCGCTTCACCGGTTCGACGATGTGGCAGGCCTACTTCGTCGAGGCGATCATCATCGGGGTCCTGATCTGTGGGTTCCTGATCCGTGGCTTCAAGGTCGCCAACGACACCTTCGAATACGACGCCTGGGCCACCCCGGTCAGCCACGCCGTCGGCGCGATCCTGCCGGCCGCGGCGGACGGCCCCACCTGGGTCGCCCTGGTGAAGATCTTCATCTCGATGGGCTGGCTGATCACGATCGCCCTGAACGTGACGATGGGTGTCGCGTGGCACCGCTTCCTCGCGTTCTTCAACATCTTCTTCAAGCGCAGCCCGGACAAGCCCGCGGGCTCCGGCCTGGGCGCGCTGCGGCCGATGATGAGCCAGGGCAAGCCGCTCGACTTCGAGGAGGCCGACCCCGAGAAGGACCAGTTCGGCGTCGCTCAGGTCGAGCAGTTCACCTGGAAGGGCCTGCTCGACTTCTCCACCTGCACCGAGTGCGGTCGCTGCCAGTCGCAGTGCCCGGCCTGGAACACTGCCAAGCCGCTCTCGCCCAAGCTGCTCGTCCTCTCGCTCAGGGACCACGCCTATGCCAAGGCTCCCTACC
>NZ_QHHV01000595.1:0-652 GCF_003947245.1 Actinoplanes sp. ATCC 53533
ATCATGGCCCAGCATCATGAAATGTAGACTTCGAATCAATGACTCATCAAGACTGAAGGCGGCATCATCGGCCAGTTGCTGGATGTAGGTTAGTGCGTTGCGATAGCCGACAATCTCAAGTGACGTGCGTCGGTCGGCATCGAGCGGCTCCTCGTCCTCCATGATCGCGAGGGCGTCATCGAGGCTGACGTCGTACCCTTCGATGCTGTTCGATCCTCTAACCGCTCGGGCCTTGAGGTTGCGCCGCATCTGACCCTTCCACCGCCTCGGCTCGTGGAGGTAGATGCGCAGCTCGCGGCGTAGTTGGTTGATTTCTTCGATGACTCGAAGGTCGTCCGGGTCGAGGCTGGGCGCACGGAACAGCATGTACCCAGCGTGGCGGTTGACAGAACTTCTGTCAACTTGAACAGATGATCTATCAATCTGCCAACACGTAGCGTGATGATGATCTCCTTCCTTGCGGGGATGCAACTCGAAACTTGCGAGACGGCGGCCGTCCTTGACAGATGATTTGTCAATCTGTTCATTGCTTTCCGTTGCCGAGCAGCTCGGATCAAGCTATGACGCTCGGTTATCGTGCAGCTTCCGTCCGTCAACCCCGAGAGGGTCGGCTGCGCGCGCCCCATGAGGCAGGGGCAAGATCAACCACAGG
>NZ_QHHV01000596.1:0-777 GCF_003947245.1 Actinoplanes sp. ATCC 53533
TTGTGCCGACGGTGTTGAAGTCGTAGAGGATGTCCCACTCGCCGCTGTCGTTGGCCAGGACGATGTAGCTGTGCACGCGCCCGTTCGCGTCGCCGCCGCCGACACCGGACAGGCCGTGGTACTCCTCGGTGCCCTGGCCCCACTCCACCCAGTACGGGAAGTACTCCTGCACCCCCTCGTCGGCGTTGTAGGAGGCGTGCAGGCCAAACTCCACCCCGTCGGCGGCGTCGTCACCGTTCTGGCCGTTGCGGCTGCTGACCTCCAGGAAGTTGTTCACCGTGTTCGGCAGCGTGGCCGCATCCGCGCCGAAGGAGATCCCGACGTTGCGCCAGGTGCCGAACGCGCCGAACATCGGCTGGGAACCGGTGTCGACGCACAGCCCGGTGAGAAGCCGGCTGTTGCTGTACCGATCGCAGTGCCAAGCGCTGTACCGCAGCCGCCAACGCTGGTACCAGTCGTCGATGGACCAGTCCGTCACGCAGTTGCTCACCCTCAGCGCCGCGCCCGAGGTGGTGGCACCGCCACGTAGGTCGAGGCAGCGGTAGTCGGCGATGCTCTGCAGGTTGATGCCGGTGAACGCACCGCCCGTCGGCACGGTCCACATCTGCTGAACGCTGTTCTGGTTGCAGGTCACGGCCGTCACCGCAGCGTTGTTGACGTTCTGGGCGGCGCGGGCGAGGCAGAGACCGGTCTGCTCGTTGCGGAGCCGGTAGACCGGCGTGATCTCTTCGTCGACGATGACCGAGAGGTCCACATCCCAGCGCTGCGCCGCGACCG
>NZ_QHHV01000597.1:0-954 GCF_003947245.1 Actinoplanes sp. ATCC 53533
TGCGGGGTTCCACGATCTCGCACCAGCGTTGTCCCGTCGGCCTGCCGCACCGGCGCCTCAAGCCACCGTTTCACGTACAGCACCACCCACGAGAGGTCGGTGTTGGCCTCCACCGCCTTGACGACCAGGTCCCACGCCACGGTGTCGAAGAACTTCTGGATGTCGAGATCGATCACCCAGTCACGTTTCCAACACCGCTGCTTACAGACCTCGACCGCGTCCCCAGGAGCCCGCCACGGACGATAGCCATACGAGTCCGGATGAAAGACCTGCTCGGTCCTCCATTCCAGTCTCCGCGCCACCACCGTCTGAGCCACCCGATCACCCACGGTCGGCACCCCTAAAATTCTGGTGCCACCGCCATGCCGCTTCGGTATTTCCACCGCCCGCACCGGAGGCGGAAAATAGCTCCCCGAGGACATCCGATTCCAGACCCTGTACAAATTGTTCTTCAGGTCCAGCTCGAAATCCTCGATCGAGCATCCATCCACACCCGCTGCGCCTTTATTACCCTTGACCTTCTCCCACGCCTCCCATACCTCCCGCTTCGAAATATCAAACGGCTTGCCTGACGACTTCAGCTCGCCCACGCGACTCCTCCCGGAGACAACCGCCCCGGTTGATCGAACGAACACGCCACGAATGACCTGACCCCTTCGCTCCACCCCCATTACAGGAGCTTCATCACTACTATGAGTCAGTCCGACTGCGCGCCCACGCAACGGTACTCAATCCCTCACGGTCTCATCCGCTTGGAACACTCCCTCTCGCCACCCATACCCAGGGCGGCAGTATCGGGGCACGCCCTCTCCCGTTCCACACGAAAGCAGCCTGACCGGACTCACGTCGCCTCTATGCCGGACACCACCTGGCCAATAAACGGGCACCCGCCAGATCTATCCCGAGTCCGCTCTGACGCCTCGGTTTCGATGCCAACCTACTTTTTCGACACTT
>NZ_QHHV01000598.1:0-912 GCF_003947245.1 Actinoplanes sp. ATCC 53533
CAGCCGGTCGCCGGAGACCGGTGGATCGCCCTCGCACCCAACCTTGCCTTCTGCGGATCCGGATCTCATCCGGGTCCAGCGCGGCGTTCAAATCGCCCATCCGTTGTGCATCCCAGAGCTCGCCCGGCGTCGCGGAACGGCGTCGACATCCCGCCCGCCGGCACGACAGCCATCGCGTCGCATCCGGGTGGGTGTGTCCGGCTGGGTGTCGTCGGTGCTGCGTTCTTGTGTTGGGTTTGGGGTTATCCACAGGGCATCTCCGTCTTGTCGTGTGTCTGTGCCAAGTTGGTCGGGTGTTGGAACTGGTGTCCGAAGCCCGTCGTGCCGCCGCCGCGTGTGCGACGGCTCCGGCCTGGGTGGTCTCGGACGGGGAGTTGGTGGGGTGTTTGGAGCAGGCGTGGGCTGGGGTGCAGCAGTTGACCGCGGTGGTGGCGCATCTGATTGGGCAGGTGCAAGCGCGGGGTCTGCCGGAGGCTGACGCCGCGACCAGCACGGTGGTGTGGCTGCGTCAGCGGTTGCGGGTCAGTCCTGGCACCGCGGCCCGGTTGGTGGCCCTCGCCGCGGCCTTGAACCGGCGGCCGGTGTTGGACACCGCGGTGTGTGCTGGTGTGGTGGCTGCTGAGCAGGCCACGGCCATCGCGGCCACGCTCGCGGATCTTCCGGGTGATGTGGGGCGGGAGATCACCGATGAGGCCGAGCGGGTGCTGGTGAAGCAGGCGGGGGTGTTCGATTCGGTGGTCTTGGGCCGGATTGGGTGGGCGGATCTTGGAGCATGTCGCTCCGGAGGTCGCCGAGCTGCGTGAAGCTGATCTGTTGGCCCGGCAGGAGGCCCGGGCGCATTGCAGGCGGGGGTTCACCCTCAGTCCGTTGGGCAACGGTCAGGTCCGGTTGAGTGGCTACCTCGACACCAGC